>RFGE01000183.1 GCA_003696105.1 Deltaproteobacteria bacterium
GCCCAGGCCGCCGCGCCGAGCCGGAGCGCCCCCGCGCCGCAGCCGGCGAGGCTGCGGGCTCCGAGCGGCCCAGGCCGCCGCGCCGAGTTGGAGCGCCCCGGCGCCGGGCCCCCGAGGCGGGCCCCCGCGCGCGCCCGCCGCCCACCCCGCTCGCCGTGTGCGCCGCCGCGCACCGCGCCGCCGGCGGCGCGCGAGCCGCGCGTACCGGCGGCGCGCGAGCCGCGCGTGCCAGCCGCGCGCCGCGCACCACGCCGCCGGCGGCGCGCGAGCCACGCGCACGCTACCGCGCACCGCGCGCGTCACCGCGCATCGCTCCGCCGGCGGCGCGCGAGCCGCGCGAGCCGCGCGTACCGCGCACCGCGCACGTCACCGCCATCCGCGTTCGGCGAGCGACACGTAGGCGCCGTCGCCGACCACGACGTGGTCCACCAGCGGGATGCCGATCAGATCGCCCGCGGCGCGCAGCCGCTCGGTGAGCGCGATGTCGTCCGCGCTCGGCGCCGGGTCGCCGGACGGGTGGTTGTGCACGACGACGGCGGTCGCGGCCGCCGCCCGAATCAGCGGGCGAAACACCTCGCGAGGGTGAACCTCCACGCCAGTGAGATGTCCGCGCGCGACCTCGACGTCGGCGACGACGCGATTGCGCGCGTCGAGCCCCAACGCGAAAAACACCTCTTGCCGCAATCCCGCGACGCGCGGCCACGCGCGCGCGAACACGTCCTCGGGCCCCGCCACCGCCGGCGCGCGACATCGCGCCTCCACCGCGCGGCGCCCCAGCGCGAACGCGGCGGCCAGCCGCGTGGCGCGGGCCGGCCCGACGCCGGTGACCGCCGCGAGTTCCAGCGGACTCGCGCGCGCCAGCTCGCGCAGGCCGCCGCAGTGGGCCAGCGCCGCGCGGGCGACCTCCGTGCCGCGCGTGCCGAGCACCACGGCGATCAGTTCGGCGTCGGCGAGACGTTCGGCGCCGTCCTCGATGAGTTGCTCGCGCAACCGCGGCACGCCTCCGGGACGGCCGTCGTGCACGGCCGCTTCGCTGGCCTGACCGCGCGGCCGCGCGCTGTCGGATGACGAACTCACGCCCGCGGGACTACGCAAGCGGCACGCCAACCCTAACTGCCCGATCCGGCGCACACGAGTGTCCGGCCGGCCGGCGCAGGCCCGGACGATCGACTAGCATCTGGCCCATGCAGTGGCCATCTCCGATTTCGCTGCGTCACGTCGCGCTGTACGCTCGCGACCTCGACGCGATGGAGCGGTTCTACGTCGACGTCCTCGGCTACCGCGTCGAGTGGCGGCCGGACGCGGACAACGTCTACCTCACGCGTGGCGCCGACAACCTCGCGCTGCACCGCGGCCGGCCCGGCGGCGCCGGCGCACTGGACCACATCGGTTTCGTCGTGCCGACTCCGGAGGATGTCGATCGCTGGGCCGCTCACGTCGCGGCCGCCGGGTTCGCTCCCGACGCCCCGCCGCGCACGCACCGCGACGGCGCACGGTCGTTCTACCTGCGCGATCCCGACGGCAACCGCGTACAGATCATCCATCACCCGCCCATCGCCGGGACGGTCGGCGACTGACGCCAGCGCCGGCGAAGCCCCGCCCGCGTTCTGGTGTACCGTCGACCCATGCACGTGTGCCCGGAGTGCGGCGCGAGCTACCCGAATCCGGGGTATTGCCCGCAACACGGCCGCGCGCTGGCGGACACGAACGACGATCCGCTGCTCGGCGTCGCGATCGGCCCCTATCGGATCGCGCGCCTGCTCGGCGCCGGCGGCATGGGACGCGTCTACGTCGGCGTCCACCCGACCATCGGCAGCCGAGTCGCGATCAAGGTACTCGCGCGCGACGGCGCCGCAGACCGCCACCTCGTCAAGCGCTTCTTCGACGAAGCGCGCGCGGTCAACCTGATCCGCCACGAGAACATCGTCAACATCCTCGACCTGGACACGCTGCCGGACGGCCGCCCGTACATCGTCATGGAGCACCTGGACGGCGCGCCGCTCGCGGCGGTGATCGCCGAACGCGGCCCGCTGCCGCTCGGCGGACTCACCCGCGCGATGACGGAGGTTCTCGACGCGCTCGCGGCCGCGCACGACGCCGGCGTGGTCCACCGCGACCTCAAGCCGGACAACATCTTCATCTCGCCGAGCGGCCGCGCCAAGGTGCTCGATTTCGGGATCGCCAAGCTGCGGCCGGAGTTGGGCGCGGCATCCGACCCGACGCGCACCGGGTCGCTGCTCGGCACGCCGCACTACATGTCTCCCGAGCAGACCCTCGGCAAACCGGTCGACGCGCGCGCCGACCTGTACGCGGCCGGTCTGATCCTGTTCGAAGGCGCGACCGGGCGGCGGCCGTTCGCGGCGGACTCGCTGTTCGATCTGATGCGCAAGCACCTGGAGGAGGCGCCGCCGCCGCCGCGATCGCTGCGGCCGGACCTGCCCGCCGCGATGGAGGACGTCATCTTGTGCGCGCTGCAGAAGCAACCCGATCGCCGGTTTGCGTCGGCGCGCGCGATGGCGACCGCGCTGGCCGAGGCCGCGCGCGATCTGCCGGCGGACGCGTGGGAACCGATCGGGATCGAGGTGCGCGGCGCCGCGGCGTCGCTCCCGTCGCCGCCGCCGACACCGAGAGGCACCACCGGGCGCAAGGTGGCGAGCGACGAGGCGATGGCCGCGACGGTCGCCGCGCCGGCCGAGACGCGCCCGGAGGTGCGCCGCGCGCGGCGCGCGTGGACGTGGGCCGCCGCGCTCGCGCTCGCGTCCGCGGCGGGAGCCGGACTGTACGCGGCGCTGCGTCAGCCGCGAGATGCGCGGCCGGCGGCGTTGGCGGGGCGAGCGGTGGCGGACGCGGCGCCGGCCCGCGCGGGCGACGAGCCGGCGGACGCCGGGCCGACGACCGCGGCGGCCGCGACGAGCGGCCCCGCCGGCGGCGCGCCGCCGGCCGATGCGGGGACGGTGCGCGTCGTCCGCAGACCACCTCGCCACTCGCCGGCCAAGCCGGCGCGCAAGCCGGCCGCGAACGGCTCGCCTGACGCCGAGCCGGCGCGCAAGCCGGCAGCGAACGACCGCACCGCGGGGCGTCCGCCGGCGACCTTGCCTGCGGGCGAGTCGCACGCCGACCACCTGCCGCCGCAGGTCGCCCAGTACCTGCCGAAACGCGAGGGGATCGATCCAACCGACTTCGACCCGAACGCCTACCTGCGCGTCGCGACGCGCAAAGCGCGCAAGCACTGGCCCGACGCCGAGTTGGTCCGCATCGACGTCGGGGGCGTCTACCCGACCGGCCGCGCCGATCTCACCCTCGGCTCGTCGACGATCGCGCTGTATCGCTTCATTTCCCCGGCGGAGCGGGCGCGCGCCGGCGATGCGCCGCTCGGCGCCGATCGGCGCAGCAAGTGCGTGTTCTACGTGTTCGTCGACGCCTCCGGCGTCCGCGCCTACCCGGTCGAGTGGAACTGCGACGACCTCGTGCCCGTTCCGCCGCCGCGCTGCTCGATACGCCAGGTGTGGAAGAAGGCGATCGCGGGCGGCGCCCCCGGAGACAACGCGGTCGCGCAGATGGGCTACTGGGCCACCCGCGGCCAGCGCCCGCGCTGGTACTTCTCCGTGCCCGGCCACTACAACGCGTGGATCGACGACGACTGCTGACCGCCGCCGCCGCGGCCACACCGACCGAGTCGCCGCCCCGGTTGGACGGATCCGGCACGACCTACAGCTGGCCCCGCGGGCCGTGGTACTGTCGGCACCAGCAGGAGGCGACCCGGATGAAGCGACGCGATTTCTTGATTCGATTGGGCGGCACTCTCGTGGCGGTCCCGACGGTTCTTCACGTGGCCGCGTGCGGCGGCTACGGGGACGATGACGACGACACCACCGGCGGAGCGGATGCGTCCGCCGGCGGCCCGGACGGATCCGGCACCGTCGACAGCTTCATCGGCCAGACGAGCAGCTCCGACACGTCGGGGCACAGCCATACGTTCACCGTGCTGTGCGCCGACCTCGACAAGGCGAGCGTCACGTATACCGCGACGGGATCGGGTCACACGCACACGATCACGCTCGACATGACCCAGTTGCAGTCGCTCGCCGCCGGCAACGAAGTCACGTTCGACACGAGCGATTCGCACCCGCACAGTTGGTCGGTCCGCAAGCCGTCCAACGCATGCTGACGGCGGCGCGATGTTCCTCGCGATGAACCACTTCCGCGTCGCGCCGGATCGGTGCGCCGACTTCGAGCGCGCGTGGCGCGAGCGCGACAGCTACCTGGACGACGTTCCCGGCTTCGTGAGCTTCCACCTGCTGCGCGGTGACGAGGAAGATGGCGCAGTGTGGTACGCGTCGCACACCGTGTGGCGAGACGCCGCGTCGTTCCGCGCGTGGGTCGACAGCGACGCATTCCGCAAGGCGCACGCCCAGGGCAAACTGACCGGCATCCTCACGGGTCCGCCGCAACTGCGCTGCTGGACCTCCGTGCTCGGCTGACGCGCGCCGCCGCCGGCCTCCCCGTACGGCGTGGGCGACGGCGCCCGTGCGGTGGCCGCGACGCTGAGGGATCGGAGCGGCCGACGCGCGAACGCGCCAACACCGCCGACGTGACATTCGCCGCAGCCGCGGTGAACGCGGGCGCGCGCGGCCACGTCAGTCGAGCTGAATCCCCTGTTGCGCGCACAACTGCTTGACCGACCGCTTCGCCGCCTCGCTGAGGCGAGCGTAGTGACGGCGTGCGCGCTTTTCGTTGCTCATCCGGCACGCGGCGATCGTACAGATCAGGCGCGCGCGCGGATGCGTCGGCTGGATCTCGAGCGCGTCCTCGCACAGTTTGTTCGCGCGGCCGTAGTTGTGCTTCTTGGCTGCCTCCGACGCGGCATCCGCCAGTTCGTCGGGCGATGCGTTCACCGGCGGCGGCTTGCGCACGGGCTCGGGCGGCTTGCGCTCGGGCGGCTTGCGCTCGGGCGGCTTGCGCTCGGGCGGCTTGCGCGGCTTGGGCCGCTCGATCGCGACCGCGGCCTGCTTGCGGCAGGCGGCCGCGGCCTCGTCGAGCGCGCTCCGCGCTTCGACCCACAGCTTGCCGGCCTCGATCGCCATGCGCGTGATCGCCCGGCAGTCGCGCGCTGCGGTGTGGGTCGCGGCCTCGCGCCGCAGTTCGGCGATGTACTGATCGCGCAGGGCATCCAGCTCCGGCTGCGCGCGCAGCCGGTAGACCGAATCGCGGTCGATCGCGGCGAACGCGGACTTGGCCGCCGCGTACGCGCGCTTGGCCGCCGCCGTCTGGAAGTCCGTGTAGCGCATCTCGTTGCGCAGTTCGCGCTCGGCCTGCGCCTTCAGCCGGCGTGCCTCGGCGTTGTTCGGGTCGAGCGTCAGCGCTTCGAGCGCGGCCGCCTGCATGTCCGCCCACCGTTCGTCCTCGAGCGCGCGGCGCGCGGTGGCGAGATGATCGGCCACGCCCCCGCCGCCGGCGGCGTCGGCCGGCGCGTTGGTCGCGATCGCGTTCGCCGCGGCCGCCCCGTTGCCGGCAGACTGCCCCTGCTTTGGAGCCGGGACGGCGGGCCGCACGTCGCGCCCGGCCGCCGCGGAATTCGCGCCGCCAGCGGGCGGCGTGGCCGACTTGCCGCCTCCCAGCGCGAATACCGCCGCCCCCCCGCCGACGACGAGGATGGCGAGCGCCGCCCACAGCCACCCGCGACCGCCCTTGGCCGTTTCCGCGGTCAGGTCGACGATCTCGGCGTCGCGGCCGAGCACGAAGTCCTCGCCGGCCTCGACGAACCGCAAGCGTACGTGGCCGAGATCGATCACGTCGCCGCGCCGCAATTCGACCTTGCCGTAGTCCTCCCCGTTGACGCGCACGCCGTTGGACGACTGCAAGTCGACGATCGCGTACCGGCCCTGCTCCTGGACGATCTTCGCATGATGCCGCGAGATCGACCGGTGATTGATCACGATGTCGTTGTCGTCCGTACGGCCGATGACGACGGCGGGCTTGTCGAGCGGAAACTCCTGGCCCGCGAAGTTGCTCGACAACACCACGAGCCGCGCGACCGGGGCCGCGACGGTCGCGACCGCGGGGTCGGTGTCCCCGAACGGGAGCGCCTCCTGGGCCGCCTCCGACCGCGCCGCCGCGGTGGGTGCATCCGCAACGGCGACCGGGGCCGGCTGCGCGGCCGAGGCCGCGACCGGGCGCGTCGCCGCGTCCGAGTGCACCGCGTCGACCGGCTCGGGAACGGGCGTGACCGCGTGCGGGTCCACCCGCTCCATCGGGGCCGTGGCGCTGCCGCGCGCCGCCGGACCGGGTTGGTCGGCCCGCTCGCTCTTGAGTTCGATGAGATAGTCGCCGATCTGAATGCGGTCGCTCTCCTTGAGCGGCACGCGCCCCTGGATGCGCGACCCGTTGACCAGGATGCCGTTGTAGCTGTTGAGATCCTCGATCGTGATCGTGCCGTTGATGCGGTGGATGCGCGCGTGACGGCGAGACACATTCCGCTCGGTGAGACGGATCGTGTTGCCCTCTTTGCGACCGATCGTGATCTCGTCGCGGATCAGGGGAACGACCGTCGTTTTCCCCTCGTCATCCTGGATGACCAGCTTGAACATGATGTGTCCCGACCACGGCGCGTGGCGGCTTCGACCCCAATGAAAATTCTATGGTTACGCGAATCTACCTGTCAAGCGAGCCACGGTTCACCAGCCGATACTCGATCCGGCCGGCCGCGTACCTCCGTCGCCGGCGGGCCGGCGGCGAAACCCGGTGGCCGGCAGCGGTCCGACCGACACCGCCCCCGGCCGCGCGCAACGCGTTCCCGCATCGTACGGATTGGACACCCTCACGAGCCGACGCCTTGGCGCCGGCCCGCCGGCGTCCACCTCCGGCGAGATCACGCACGGCGGCGCCGCTCTCCCCGCCTCCCCGCCTCCCAGTTCCGTGGTGCATCGCCGTGGCACGCCCCCGCAGTATACCGGACCGGACCGGCGCGACCAGGGGCGCGCAGCCGCCGATTTTGCGGCACGGCTCCCCGGCGCGGCTCCCCGGCGCGGTCGGAGCCGGCGCCCTCCGGCGCGAGGCAGCCCCGGGCGCGGGAACCGCCCGCGTCCGCGTGCCGCGGCGAGCGGCCGGTTACCGCGCCGACAGCAGCGGGCCCGGATCCACCGGCCAACCGGCGGCCCCCGCGGCGATGCGGACCTCGACGTAGACGCGGTTGCTGGCCGCACGCCCGATCGGACTGCCGGCCGTCACCCGCTGGCCCGCGCGCACGTCGAGCGCCGCGAGCTTGCCGACCACCGAGCGCAGCCCGTCGACCCGCTCGATCACGACCGCGTTGTCGATTCCGCGCACCGGCCCGGCGTACCGGACCACGCCGTCGTGCGGCGCGACGACCGGCGCGCCCGCGGCCGTCGCGAGCTGCACGCCGCGGGACAACAGCCGCGTCCGCGTGCGCCGCCCGCGGTACCGCCCGAACGCCGTGACGATTGGACCGGGAACGGGGCGCCGCAGCGACCGCGGCGGCGGCGGCGCGCCAGTCGCCTCGGAGCGCTCGCGGACTACGCGGCGGCGCGCGCGAGCGACCGCATCGCGCTCGCGGCGCAGGACCGCGAGTTCCTCGACGTCGCGGTGCAAGATGCGCCGGGCCGCGGCGCGGCGGCGCAGGACGTCGGCGCGCACGGCCGGATCGACCAGGCGCACCTTCGTCCCCGGCCGGGTCAGCTTGTACAGCGCGCGCACGCGGGCGCGCAGCGCGGCCGTGCGCGCCTCGATCTTGTCGTCGAGGATGCGCTCGGTCTTGTCGACCGCCGCGATGCGCGCGTCGACGGGCGGGCCGCCCGCCAGCGCAGCGCCCGCAACCGCGACCAGGCCGGCGACGACCGCGACGTCACGCCAGCGCACGCCACCTCCGCGACGCGACCCACGCGGCGAGCGCGCCGAGCGCGCCGGCGGCGCCCACGATGGCGACGGCGTCGCGCACCGGGAAGAACCCCAGCGTCACGTCGCCCAGCGCCGTGCGCAATCCGGCCGCGATCGGATCGGCGCCGAACGCGAACAGGGCGTAGACGCCGACCGCCGCGAGGGCGGCGCCGATGGCCCCCTGTAGTGCCCCTTCGACCACCATCGGCCCGCGTACGAACGCGCCGGTCCCACCGAGCAACGCCGCGACGCGCATCTCGTGCTTGCGCTGTCGCAGCGACTGGCCGACCGTGAACCAAACGATGTAGCTACACACGAGGGCGACGACGACGGCGAGCAGGCTTGCGGTGAGACGCAGAGCCCCCGCGAGCGCCGATAGTCGCGCCGTCCAGTCGTCGAAGACGTCGACCGATTCGACGCCCGGCGCCGCGCGCAGCTTGTCGACGGCCGGCGCGATGGCGGCCACGTCGCTCACGCCGTCGCGCAGCTCGACCTCGATCGACGCAGGCAGCAGGCTCGCCTCGATATCGTCGAGGACCGACGCCTGCGGGCCGAGCGACTCGCGCAGCCGCTCGTACGCCACCTCCGGCGGGACCAAGCGCGTGCCGCGAACGGCGGGCAGGCGCTGCAGCGCCGCCTCGATCGCGCGCGCGCGGTCGGCTGTGACGCCGTCGTCGAGGTACACGATCATCTGCACACCGCCGCCGACCCGCGCCGTCACCGCCGATACGTTGTAGGCTGCCAGGTGGACCAGCGCGGCGAGCGATACCCCCGCTGCGATGGACGCCACCGCAAATGCCGTCGCGCGCGGCCGCCGGCCGAGCCCGCCGATCGCGCGCCGGAGAGCGTAGCCGCAGGCGCGCAGCCGGCCGGTCATTTCTCTCGCTTGCGGCGCTTGGCCGCCAGATCGGGAAACCGCAACTCGTACGGACCGGTCGCCAGATCGATGATCTCCGCCGGCAGTTCGATCGGGTCGTTCATCACCGGCTCGACCGGGCGACGCCCGTCGAGGTGAAGCCGCAGGGCGGCCTCGATGCGCCGCCGTGCAATCCGCGCATAGGTCTTCATTCGGGTTGTCCTCCTGCCGCAGCCACCGGGAACGGGACGATGTTCGGGGCCGTGTCGGGAAGCTCCGCGTCCATGTCGACCGGGAACTCGATTCGACCGCGGTCGAGCGACACGAGACGCCAATCGTTGGACCGCGCCGCGTCGATCACGTCGGCGTCGTTGGACGCGATGACCACCGGCGCGCCGGCCGCCGCGAGATCGCCGACGTGGCACAGCAGGTCCGCGGTGTGCCCGCGATCCAAGTGGCCGGTCGGTTCGTCGAGCAGTAGGATCGCCGGGTCGCCGACGAGCGCACGGGCGATGGCCACGCGCGCTCGCTCCCCGGCGGACAGGTCGCCGCACACCGCGTCGACGTACCAGGCGAGCCCGACCGCGCCGAGCGCCTCGGCCGCGCGCGCGCGCACCTCGCGCCGCGGCATCCCGCGCACTTCCAAGGCGAGCGCCACGTTGTCGAGCGCGGTCCGGTCGTCGACGAGCGCCACGTCCTGTTCCACCAGGCCGATGCGACGACGCAGCCGCGGCAGCGACGACGCGCGCAGGCGCTGCACGTCGTGGCCGAACAGGCGAACGACGCCGGACGAAGGCGGCAACACGCCGGCCATCACCCGGATCAGGGTCGACTTGCCGGCCCCCGAGGGCCCGGTCACGACGACGACCTCACCCGAGCCGACGACGAGATCGACGTCTTCGAGCGCCACGACCTCGCCGCGGCGACCGTACCGCACGGTGACGGCGTCCAGCTCGATCATGCGTCAGTCGTACGCCGCGGCGCGCGCGGGGGCAAAAAAATGGCGCGCGCGGCCCGCGCCGGCGCCGACGTGAGGACCGGGCGCCGCGCGTTGCGCCGCGCCGCAGTTGAGCGTACCTATAGGCATGCGCGCTCGGGTGATGGCGCTCGCCGGGATGGCCGCAATCGCCGCCTGCGCATCCCGCGAGCGCGCCGCGGCGACACCGCCCGATGCCGGCGTCGCGCGCGCGCACACCGACGCCGGCGTCGCGCGCGCGCGGGCTCGCATCGACGACCTCGAGCGCCGCGTCGCCGCGCTCGAGGCGCGCGGCGCGGTCGACGCCGAGCGCGTCGCGCGCGCGCTGGCGACCCTCGGCGGCGATGCGGGCGCCGCGGTCCGCGGGCCGGCGGGGCCGCCCGGACCCCCGGGACCGCCCGGTCCGCCCGGGCCCCAGGGACCGCCGGGGCCGCCCGGACCGCCCGGACCGCTCGGACCCGCCGGGCCGCGCGGCGAGCCGGGACCGCCCGGACCGCCCGGACCGCAGGGCGTCCAGGGGCTCCAGGGACCGCAGGGCGTCCAGGGCCCCGTGGGGCCGCCCGGCCCCCAGGGACCGCCCGGACCGCCGGGCGGCTACGCCGACAAGCGCGACCTGGTGCGCCGCGAGGGCCGCGTCACCGTCGCGGCGGGGATTGCGGCCACCGCAGTCGCGACCTGTGACGACGACCGCGATCTCGTCGTGCTCGGCGGATGCTCGGCGACGCCGATGTGGTTGGCGCAGCTCGTGGCGTCCGGCCCGTTCGGCGCGACCTCCCCGCGCGAACGCGGAGGTTGGCGATGCAACTACAAGAACGGCTCGCGCGAATCGCCGATCGAAATCGTCGCGGAGGTGTACTGCGC
Organism: Deltaproteobacteria bacterium; assembly: GCA_003696105.1. Taxonomy (NCBI): domain Bacteria; kingdom Pseudomonadati; phylum Myxococcota; class Myxococcia; species Deltaproteobacteria bacterium. Next base: position 10,587 of record RFGE01000183.1, read on the forward strand.
GCCGGCCCGACCGCACACCGCCGGTGCCGCGACACCGGCGCCGCGCCGCCGCCGGGCGCCGGCGCCGCGCGCCGGTCCGACGCCGGCGCCGCGGTCGCGCGCACCCGACGCCGGCGCCGCGGCGCCACCGGCCGCCGACGCCGCGCCGGGCGCGCGGTGACGACGCCGACCGCCGGACGTCACCGGCACGCGATGCCGTTCGCGAACGCCGGCGGTAGGCCGATGTCGATCGCGTCCGACGTGAGTTCGTCGCCGTCGCTGCCGTAGACGCGCAGGCCGCCGGCCGCGCGGTCGCTGATCACGATCTCGCCGGTCGGGCACGCGGCGACGTCGCCCGGTTGTACCGACGCGGCCGTTAGCGAGTCGTTGGACACGCCCGCGTCGGTGATCGCGACGAGTTTGCCCGCGTCGAACGAGTCGCTCGTCGTGATCGCGGCGTACACGGTGTCGCCGACGGCCGCGTATCCGGCGACCGTGCCGCCGAGCGAGGAGTTGTCGGCCAGGCAGCCGGCCGCCTTCGGCGTACCCGACACGTCGATCCGCTCGAGGCAACCGGGGCTCGTCGTCGGCTGGAACGGGTTTTCCGCGGTTGCGATCACGAGCTCGTCGGCACCGCGCGGCTGCAGCCAGCCCACCGGGTTGCGGTGCGTGAGATCGAAGTCGCCGACCACCGTGTCGTCCGTGGTGTCGATGACGATCACCTTGCCGCCGTGCGACACGAAATCGGCGTCCAACAGGCCGACCGCGACGAGCAGCTTGTCGCCGACGAGATAGATCGACGTGGCGTCGGGCACCCCGTCGGTGTCGTACGACGAGATGTCGATCGCGCCGGGCGCGGCGTCCGGGTTGGCAGCGTCGAGCACGATGACCTCGCCGGCGCCCAGCGCCGCGACGTAGATCGTGTCGCCCTTGACCGCGACGTCCTGTGGATTCGTGTTGGCGCCAGTCGATATCTGGTCGATCAGGGTGCCCGTGAGCCGATCGATGATCGTCACGTTATCGAAACCGAAACGGTTGATGACGTACACCCGGTCGCCGAACACGCGGACGACCGGGTCGCTCGAGGCGACGCCGGCGACGGCATTCTTCGTCACCGCCAGCGACGGCAGGTCCACGGTCGACAACACACCGACCCCCGCCATGTAGTCCGCACCGACCGCCCACACCCGGGCGGACGGCCCCGACGCATCCGGCCCGGCGGCATCCGGTCCGTCGCCAGCGGCGTCGGCGGACACGCCCGCGTCGGCCGCGGGACTCTCGTCGTCCCCGCCGCATCCGGCGGCAAGTGCGACGCCCAACGTGATTGCTGTTACAACCTTGAGTTCAACGTTCATTTCACACTCCAGTCGATTGTGAGGTATACGGATCGCCCGGGCAGCGGATACCCGAGCACGTCGGCCACCGCTCGCGGGATCTCGGACAGATCCGGCCGCGGTGGCGGGTCCAAGGTCACGGTCTCGACGCGGCGGTCGGCAACGTTTTTGACCTCGACGCCGACCAGCACGCCGCTCGCCAGTGACACCTTCGCGCCAACGCCGACAAACGTGCGCGGCGGCACCTCGTTGAGGTTGGCGGCGTCGAGAAAGTTGCCGGAGGTAACTGTCGCGTCGGCCCACACGACGGCGAGGCGGCCGGCGACGCGGAGCGCCACGTCCGCGCGGGCGTACAGCTCGTGGCGCGGTCGCTGCGGCAGACGCTTGCCGTCGTAGGACGGCTGCGTCGGCGCGGCCCTCTGGCGCGAATCGAGAAACGTATAGGCGATCGAAGCCGTCGCCGTGCGCCACAGGCGCGCGGTCGCCGCCGCCTCGACGCCCCCGAGGTCGGCGTCGCCCAGGTTCATCGCGACGGCGGCGCGCCCCGCGGTCGGCTGAAACGCGATCGTATCGCGCGCGCGCGCGCCGAACGCCGCAAGTTGGCCGTAGATGCGGTCGACCGGGCCGACCGCGTACGACGGCGCAAACGCGACGCCGACATCGGCGCTCACGCCGGTCTCCGCGCGCAAGGCGGGGTCGCCCACCAGCACGCCGCGGTCGCCGAAAACCTCGACGACCGTGGGGGGCCGGAAGTAGCGGCCGGCGCTCGCCTTCGCGACCCACGCGCGCGCGACGCGCACTCGCGCCGCCAGCCGCGGGCTCGCGAACCACTCCGTGCGGTCGCCGACCTCGCCTGCTCCGACGACGAGCGGATCCCAGCCGCCGCCCGGTTCGGTGCGCAGCACGTCCACCCGCACCGCGGGGACGAGGAGCGCGCGCCCGCCCCACAGCGCGACGGTGCCCGCGACCGACGCGGCTGCGGCGCCGCGCAGCGCCCGCACCCGCGCGTCGCGGTCGCGGTCGCGCGCGGAGAACTGCTCGCCGCGCGCTTCGGCCGCGAGTTCGACCCGGTGGCGCGTCCCGACCCGCACGGCCGAGACGGCGGTGGCGCCCGCGGCGATCGTGAGGGACCGCGCGTCGTCGCTGCCGAGGCCGACCTCGCCGAGCGGGTCGGCCAGGTGCTGGCGCTCGACGAGCGCGTAGCCGGTGGCGCGCACCGTCGCTCCGGCGGTCGCGCGGACGGCGGTCACGTCGGACACCGCGGTCGTCGTCGCCAGCGCCGCCCGTTCGGTCTGCGCCGAGCCCACGCCCGGGATTCCCTGGGCCTTGTGCAGCGCGCGCGCGCCGCCGGCGACCGACCACGCGCGACCGCGCCAGCGCGCGCGCGCCACCGCATCGACCTGAGCGAAGCCGTTGTTGCTGCGCCGCGCGGTCGTGTCGTCCTCGCGGCGAAGCGGCGTGCCGTTGTCGTCGAAGAACGGGTAATCTCCGTCGGCGCCGCGGTAGCCGGCCGCGACGTGGACGCCGAGCGCGTCGCCGGCCAGGTCGTCCCGCCACCGCAGCCGCAGGTGGCGCGCGCCGAACGAGCCCACGCCGGCCGACAAGCGCAGCGAGTCGCCTCCGGCCGGTCGGCCCGCCGCGGTGACGAACTGCACCGCTCCGCCGAGCGCCGCGCCGCCGAAGTCGACCGGCACGCCGCCGCGGTACAACTCCACGCGGTCGAAGGACGCCAGTTCGAACGCACCGAGGTCCGCCGCGGCCGACGACAGGCGCGACAGCGGCACGCCGTCGACGAGCACCGCGGTGTGGCCGGGCGCTGCCCCGCGGATCGACACCGACGCGAACGCGCCGAGCCCACCGAGGCTGCGCGTGTGAACGCCGGCGGATTCGGCGAGCACCTCGGCCGGCGACACGGTCTCGCCGTCCCGGTCCGCGACGTGGACGACGGTGACGAATGCCGGCTCCGCCAGGGCGCGCGCGGCGTCGGCGTGGGCGGCGCGCGGGCCGTCCAGATCGTCGACGCCGTCGCGCGGCGCGATCCCGGTGACGACGATGACCTCGCCGGGCGCGATCACCGGAGCGGCACCGGCGTCGCCGGGCGGCCGCGGCGCCGGTGGTGTCCCGCCGCCACCGCGCGGCGCGGGAGCCGAGACCGGCGCGCCCCCCGAGCCGCCCGCGCGCGCCGCGGACGCGGGCGGCGCAGCATCCGCCGAGGCGTCTGCCGCGCGTTCGCCCGCGCGCGCGCCCGGCGACAGCGCGGTGACGATTGCCGCTGCAACCGTTGCTGCCGGGAACACTCGCGGTCGTACTGTCATGATGCCGAAGGGGAAAGCCTCCGGGCATCGCGCCGACCGCATCGCATTCGCGCTGGGCCGTCTCCTCTCACCCCGGAGGACGGGTCCTGCGCGCCGAGCCGGTCTCCTGACTTCTGGTTCCTCCTACTTGCGGCGCCTTCCCGGATGATCTCCAGTGGCGTGGTTGCCGCGTTCGTCCCCAGTCACAGTAGCGGGGGCTGCGTCGGACTTTCACCGACTTCCCGACACTCGCGCGCGTATGTGTTCGTCGCTGGGTCGCTCCTTTCCCGAACCTCGTACCCGCTGCGCGCGGCCAAGTCAATACCGGCTCACCGGTCGTCGACCAGCCAGTCGTACAGCCGGGTCCAGCCGGGGCCCGCGCGGTCGACGCGGATCCCGACGCCCGGCGGGCCGTCACCGGAGACGACGCAGTCGACCACCTGACCTTCGGCCGACAACACGCCGTCGGTCGCCTCCGCATTGAGCGTGATTCGCACTCTGGTGCCGACTGCCGGCGGATCGTCCACCTGCACGAAAATGCCCGTCGGGTTCAAGTGACTGCCGACGGCCGTGCGGATCTCCACGCCGCCCGCCGCGTCCTCCAGTTGCAGTTGCAGCGGCAGCTCTGCCCGCAACCGCCGCCAGCGGCGTCGCTCCGGCTCACCCATCGCGGCCATTGTACCGCAGCCGCCAACCCCGGCGCCGCGCTTCAGCGGCGCCGGGAGACAGCCGCCCACGTCGGTCGCTTCGCGCGGACGCCCGCTGCGGTCGCGGCCCCCTGTGACCGCGACCGCCCCGCCCGCCGGGCTCCGGGCTCACGAGCAGCCGCTCGTCGCGCCGCAGTTGAGGCACTTGTGACACGCGCCGCTGCGGACCATCAGCGTGCCGCACTCATGACACGGCGGCGCATCCGTCTCGCGCACCCAGCCGGCGGACGACTCCTCGACCAGGATGGCGCCGGCCTCGGCGCGCCGCTCTTCGCGGGCGTCGTCCGGCAACACCGGCACCGCCGGCAAGTCGAGCTGCCCCTTCGCTTTGCCCTTGAGCGCGGCCGCCGGATGCTCCTCGGCCTCGAGGAACCGCAGCGACAGCCACCGGAACAGGTAGTCCATGATCGACGTCGCGATCGGGATCTCCTGGTTGCCCGTGAACCCGGCCGGCTCGAACCGCGTGCCCTTGAACTTCTCGGCGAGCAGCTTCAGCGGCACGCCGTGCTGCAGAGCCAACGACACGGCGGTCGCGAACGAGTCCATCAGCCCGGCGATCACGGAGCCCTCCTTCGCCATGCGGACGAAGATCTCGCCCGGCGTACCGTCGTCGTACAAACCGACCGTCACGTACCCGTCGTGGCCCGCGATCGAGAACTTGTGGGTGAGCGACCGGCGCTCGTCACTGAGTTTGTGGCGGATCGCCGGCGGCGGGCTCACCGTGTTGCCCTTGGCCGCGCGCATTGCCTTGATGAGCGCCTTCTCCTCGTCGGTGAGCGCCGACAGCGTGTCGATCTCGCTCGACCCCTGAGCCATGTCGGTGTTGCTCGTCGACAGCGGCTGCGTGCGCTTGCAACCGTCGCGGTAGACGGCGATCGCCTTGAGCCCGAGCTTCCACGCCTCGAGGTATGCGTTTTCGATGTCGTCGACCGAGCAGTCGTTGGGCAGATTGACGGTCTTCGAAATCGCGCCCGACAGGAACGGCTGCACGGCCGCCATCATGCGGATGTGACCCATGTAATGGATCGACCGCGTGCCCTTCGCCGCGCGGAACGCGCAGTCGAACACCGGCAGGTGCTCGTCCGCGAGGTGCGGCGCCCCCTCGATCGTCTCCTCCTTGTCGATGTACGCCACGATGTCCTCGACCTGCGCCTCGTCGTAGCCGAGCTTGCGCAGCGCCTCCGGCACCGTGTTGTTGACGATCTTGAGCATTCCGCCGCCGACGAGCTTCTTGTACTTGACGATGGCGATGTCGGGTTCGACCCCCGTGGTGTCGCAGTCCATGAGGAACCCGATCGTGCCGGTCGGAGCGAGCACCGTGGCCTGCGCGTTGCGGAAGCCGTAGCGCGTGCCGAGGTCGATCGCCTCGTCCCACACGTCGCGCGCGGCGGCCAACAGGTCCGAAGGCACGAGCGCGCCGTCGATCGCGCGGGCGGCATCGCGGTGCTGGCGCATGACGCGCAGCATCGGCTCCTCGTTGAGCGCGTAGCCGTTGAACGGCCCGGTCGCCTCCGCCGAGATGCGCGCGCTCGTCGCGTACGCGTGGCCGCACAGAATCGACGTGAGCGCCGCGGCGTAGGCGCGGCCGGCGTCGCTGTCGTACGGCAACCCGCGCGCCATCAACAGGGCGCCGAGGTTCGCATAGCCGAGCCCGAGCGGCCGGTAGTCGTGCGAGTTGATGCGGATCTTTTCCGTCGGGTACTTGGCGTTGCCGACGATGATCTCCATCGCGATGATCGTGATCTCGATCGCGCGCTTGTAGGATTCGATGTCGAACTCGCCGTCCTCTTTGACGAACTTGCGCAGGTTGAGCGACGCGAGGTTGCACGCCGAGTCGTCCAGGAACATGTACTCCGAGCACGGGTTCGACGCGTTGATGCGCGCCGTGTTGATGCACGGATGCCACCGGTTGATGGTGGTGTCGAACTGGATTCCCGGGTCGCCGCACAGGTGCGCCGCCTCGGCCATCTTGCGGAACAGCTCGCGCGCCGACAGCGTGTCGACGACCTCGCCGGTGGTGCGCGCGCGCGTCTGCCACGGACGGTCCTCGACCACGGCGCGCATGAACTCGTCGGTCACGCGCACCGAGTGGTTCGCGTTCTGGTAGCCGACCGTGTCGTACGCACCGCCCGGCACGTTGAAGTTGCCGTCGTAGCCCGCGTCGATCAGCGCCCAGGCTTTCTTCTCCTCGCGCGCCTTGCACTCGATGAAGTCGACGATGTCCGGATGGTCGGCGTCGAGGATGACCATCTTTGCGGCGCGGCGCGTCTTGCCGCCCGACTTGATCGCGCCGGCGAACGTGTCGAACCCCTTCATGAACGACACGGGCCCCGACGCCGTGCCGCCGCCGTTGAGCAGCTCCTTGGACGACCGGATGTTCGACAGGTTCGACCCCGTACCGGAGCCGTACTTGAACAGCATGCCCTCGGTCTTGGCCAGCGTGAGGATCGACTCCATCGAGTCGTCGACACTATTGATGAAGCAGGCCGAGCACTGCGGCTCCTCCTCGACGCCGACGTTGAACCAGACCGGCGAGTTGAACGCCATCTTCTGATGGAGCAGCAGGTGGACCAGCTCGTCGCGGAAGGCCCAGGCGTCCTCCTCGCTGCGGAAGTAGCCGTCCTTGCGCCCCCACTTGAAGATGGTGTCCGCCACCCGCGAGATCATCTGGCGGACGGACGACTCGCGTTCGGGCGTGCCCAGGGTGCCCCGGAAGTACTTCTGGACGACGACGTTGGTCGCCGTCTGGCTCCACGACGCCGGGATCTCGCAGTCCTTCTGCTCGAAGTAGACGGTGCCGTCGGCGCCGGTGATCGTGGCCGATCGCAGTTCCCACTCGACCTCCGAGAACGGATCGACGTCGAGCTTGGTGAAATACCGCTCGACGGTGAGGCCGGGCCGCTGCGGCGTCGGCGCAGCTTTGTCGGCAGAATTACGCTTTTTTGACGAACGCGACTTGGTTTTCCGGCCTTCTACTTTTTCGATCATGGGTCGCTCTCCCCCCTCGCAAAATGAGCGGGCTGCCGGGCGGCGACAGCCCTCGAACGGCGTAGACTCAGCGCAAACGAATCCTTTCGGGCCCCCGCTCGGCCCGTTGAACACGACGAAGAAGCCCGCGGCGTCGAAGTCCCCTCAGCGCGGCGCCGCGAGTGTTCCCACTCTACAGCGTGTGTCTGACACGTCAAGAAAAAACACACACGATATTGTGGTCCGATTTTCGTCAGACACCATAGATGGTGTATGCACGGGTAGGAGAACGTGTGATCTGTGAGTGGACAACGCGCGGATTCGCGCCCAGTTTGCCGGCGATTCCCGCCGCTTGCGGAGGCCTGTGGACAACCCTGTGACTCGCTCGCCGCTCCTGTGGACGACGCCACCAGGCGGGCCGGGATCTCGCCCGCCCCTCCGGCGGCCGGCCGCGCTCGTCGCGCTCGCCGCGCTTGCCTTCGGGTTGGGGTGTAGCGCCCCCAGCTCCGACCCGACCGCGGGTCCGGCCCGCCGCGTCGTGTGCCTCACGCCGTCGTCGACCGAACTCGTCGTCGCCGTCGCCGGCCCCGGCGTCATCGTCGGCGTCGACGACTATTCGGCGGCCGAGGTTGCGGCGGTGCGCGGCCGGCCGACGGTCGGCGACTTCCTCGCGCCGAGCCTCGAGGCGATCCTCCGCCTGCGCCCGGACCTGGTCGTGCTCGACCGGGTGCAGACGCGCGTCGCCGACGGGCTGCGCGCCGCGGGGGTGCGCGCGCTGCCGCTGCGGATGGAGCGCGTGGGCGACGTCGCGGCCGGCCTGCGCGCGGTCGGCGACGCGCTCGGGCGGCGGGCCGAGGCCGCTGCCGCCGCCGCCCGGCTCGAGGCCGAGATCGCGGCCGTGCGGGCCGAGGCGGCGCGCGCCCTCGGCGGCCGGCCGCCGCCCCGCGTCCTGATCGTCGTCGACCGCGAACTCGGCGGCCTCGGCAACCTCGTCGCCGCCGGACCCAACAATTACTTGGACGAGCTGGTGGCCCTGGCCGGCGGAGTGAACGTGCTGGCCGACGCGCCGGTCGCGTTCCCGCGCATCTCGGTGGAGGAAGTGCTGCGCCGCGCGCCCGAGGTGATCATCGACGCGGTGCACACGGCCGACCAGCAGCGCGCCGCCGCCGACTGGGACGTCCTGGCGACGGTGCCCGCGGTCGCCACGGGCCGCGTCCACGTCCTGGCCGACACGATGTACACGCACCCCGGACCGCGGCTGGCCGAGTCGCTGCGCGGCCTGGCCCGCCGCATCCACGCGCCGCCGCGGCGATGACCCCGGCCGCGGCGCGCCGGCGATGCGGCCGGGCCGCGGCGCGCCGGCGATGCGGCCGCGCGCGGTATAACGCCGCCGTGCTGCAGATCGACGGCGTGACCTTCGCCTATCGCAGCGCGCCCGTGCTCGCCGGCGCGTCCCTCGCGGTGCGCCCGGGCGAGATCGCGTGCGTCGTCGGCGCCAACGGCGCGGGCAAGAGCACGCTGCTTCGGCTCGCCGCGGGGCTGCTGCGGCCGGCGGCCGGCCAGGTACGCGCGTTCGGCCTGGATCCCGCTAGCACGCCGCGCCCGGCGCTCGCCCGGCGGCTGTCGCTGCTGCCGCAACAGGTGCGCCACACGTTCCCGTTTTCCGTCGCCGAAGTCGTGCTGATGGGGCGCTACCCGCACCAGCGCCGCGGGCTGCTGGCGCTCGAGTCGGCCGACGACGTCGCCGCCGCCGACGACGCGATGCGCCGGTGCGACGTGCTCCACCTCGCCGGCCGCCGGTTCGACGAGCTGTCGGGCGGAGAACGCCGGCGCGTGCTGCTCGCACAGTCGTTTTGCCAGCGCGCCGAGCTGCTGCTGCTCGACGAACCGACCGCGTCGCTCGACCCCGCCCACGCGCTCGCCGTGTTCGCCGCGCTGCGCGCCGAGGTGCGCGCGCGCGCCGCCGCCGCCGTCGTCGTCACGCACGACCTCAACCTCGCCGCGCGGTTCGCCGACCGCGTCGCCGTGGTCCACCGCGCCCGCGTGGTGGCCGACGGCGCGCCCGCCGACGTGCTCGCCGGGCCGGAGGCGCGCGAGGCGTTCGGCTGCCCGCTGTACGTCGGCACGCTGCCGGACTCCGGCTCCCCGTTCGTGGTGCCCGCATGACCGATCGGCGCGACCACGACCGCGGCGCGCCGCCGGTCGACGCGAACGCCGGCTCGGCGGTGCGCCCGCTGTCGCGCCGCCGGCTCGCGGCGGCGGTCGCCGGCTGCGCCGGAGTCGCCGCGGCCGTGTGCGCGCTCAGCCCGCTGGTCGGCGTCGACGGCGCCGGCGGCGGCCGCCACCTCGCGCTGCTCGACCTGCGCGCGATCGTAGACGGCCTCGCCGGCGCGCCGACGGTCGACGCGCAGCTGTTCGCGCTCGCGCGGCTGCCGCGGGTGCTGGCCGGCGCGGTGGTCGGCGCGGGCCTCGCCGTCGCCGGCTGCGCCCTGCAGGCGCTGTTGCGCAACCCGCTGGCCGAGCCGTACACCGTCGGCGTGTCGTCGGGCGCATCGCTGGCCGCCCTGCTCGCGATCCGGCTCGGGCTCGACGCGACCTGGCTCGGCTCATCCGCGATCGGGCTGGCCGCCCTCGCCGGCGCCGCCATCACGATCTACGCCGTGTGGCGGCTGGCGCAAACCGACGGCGACCTGCCGCCGGCGGCGCTGCTGCTCGCGGGGCTCGTGATCGCGATCGTGTGCAGCGCCGCGTCGATGCTCGTGCAGTACACGGCCACGTTCTCGGAGACGTACCGGTTCGTGCGGTGGATGATGGGCGGGCTCGAGTGGATCCGCTACGGCCCGCTGTGGCGCGCCGCGGTGCCCACCGCCGCCGGCATCGCGGTACTGCTGTGGCTCGCGCGGGACCTCAACGCGCTGTCGGCCGGCGGCGAGGCGGCCGCGTCCGTCGGCGTCCACCCGACGCGGGCGCGGACGATCGGGTTCTTTGCGGCGTCGCTCGTGGTCGGCGCCGCGATCTCCGTGGCGGGGCCGATCGGGTTCGTCGGCCTGGTCGTGCCGCACGTGTTGCGCGGCGCGGTCGGACCGGACCATCGCGTGCTGCTGCCGGCCAGCGCGTTTGCCGGCGCGGCGTTCGTCGTCGCGTGCGACACCGTCGCGCGCATCGTACTCGCGCCCGCGCAGCTGCCGGTCGGCATCGTCACCGCGCTGATCGGCGGCGCGTTCTTCGCGTACGTGTTCCGCCGCGAGAAGACGCGCGCCCGCCTGTGGGGCGGCTGACCCGCGCGGGATCGACGCTGCAACGCGCCGCCGTTTCGGGTACCTTGACGGCGGCCCGCCCGCGCCGGGCGAGCGAGGCCGACAGGAGCCGACATGACGCGACCGGTGGACCGCATCGAACTCGTGCGCGGTGACATCACCGTGCTGGACGTGGACGCCATCGTCAATGCAGCGAACGAATCGCTGCTCGGCGGCGGCGGGGTCGACGGCGCGATTCACCGGGCGGCCGGCCCGGAGCTGCTGGCGGAGTGCCGCGCGCTCGGCGGCTGCCCGACCGGATCGGCCAAGATGACCCGCGGCTACAACCTGCCGGCGCGCTGGGTGATCCACGCGGTCGGGCCGCGCTACCGCGACGGCCGGCACGGCGAACCGGAGCTGCTGGCGTCGTGTTACCGGACCGCGATCGAGTTGGCGGCCGCCAAACAACTGGCGTCGATCGCGTTTCCCGCGATCAGCTGCGGTGTCTACGGGTACCCGGTCGACGACGCCGCCGAGATCGCGATCGCGGCGACGGCCGGCGCGCTCGCCGCCGCGCCCACGATCCGGCTGGTGTTGTTCGCGCTGATCGACGACCGCGCCTACGCCGCGTTCGAGAAGGCGCTCGAACGCCACTGCGGGACGTGACCGCGGGCGTGCTACAACCGGACGCCATGCCGACCGCGCTCGACCAGACGATCGCCGAGGTCGAGCCGCCGAGCGAGACGGCGATGGACGCGGCTCGCTCCCGCCTGGCGGGGCGCAGCGGACTCGGCGCGCTCGAAGCGCTCGCGATCCAGCTCGCGGGCGCCCGCCACGTGGCACTGCCTCCGGTCGCGCGCAAGCGCGTGGTGGTCGCGTGCGCCGACCACGGCGCCGCGGAGACGCCCGACGGAGCGGCCCGCGCCGCGGCCATCGCCGGCGGCGGCGCGACGGTCAACGTGCTGGCGCGCGCGGCCGGCGCCGAGGTGACGGTCGTCGACTGCGGCGTGCGCGACCCGGACTCCCTGCCGCCGGGCGTCGTGCCGCTGGCGATCGGGCGCGGCACCGCGGACGTGCGCCGCGAGCCGGCGATGCCGCGCGAGGCGGCGGTCGAAGCGCTCGACACCGGCGTCGCGCTCGTGCTGTCGCTCGCCGGGCGGGGGCTCGACGTGCTCGCGCTCGGCCAGGCGGGCGCCGGCGCGAACGCGGCGGTCGAGGCGGTCGTCGCCGCGTTGCGCGCGGGGTGCGCCGACCCGGTGGACGTGCTCGCGCGCCGGGGCGGCTACGATCTCGGCGTGCTCGCGGGCGGGCTGCTCGCGGCCGCGGCGCTGCGCATTCCGACCGTCCTCGACGGCGCGGTCGTGCCCGCCGCCGCCGCCCTCGCGGTGGCGCTCGCGCCGGCCGCCCGCGCCTACGTCGTCGCCGGCCACGCCGGCGCGACCGCCGCCGACGCCGACGCGCTGGCGGCCGCGGCGCTGGCGCCGCTCGTCGACCTCGGCATCACCGCCGGCGAGGGCGCGGGCGCGGCGGTCGCGCTGCCCGCGGTCGACGCGGCGGCGCGCCTTTTGCGCGAGCCCCCGTCGCGCCGCCGCCTGCCGATCGCACTCGATTGACCGCGGGCGTCCGCCCCGGGGCGGCGCGCGCCTACCGGCTCGCCGCCGGCGGCCGCCACTGCAACAGCAACCGCGCCGGCCCGACGGCCTGCTGTTCGATGTCCGGGCCGAGCGACAGCGTCTCCTCGTAGTGCTGCGAGCCGTTGAACTCCTCGATGTACGGGTTGTCCGGGTGCAAGATGTAGTTCCACGCCGGCACGATGTACCCGAGGTAGTCCTCGCCCATGCCGACGACCAGCGGCACCTCGACGCCGGGGTTGGCGAGGATGAGGTCGCGCAGGTACGGTGGCGGCGGCGCCTTCGACAGATCCGGCGGGAACTCGTTGTCGGGATCGATGAAGTCGTCGCCCCACGCCTGGCTGCCGTCGAACCCGCCGATCGCGATCGACGGATCGAGTTCGCCCGGCACGGTCTGCAGCCCGACGTTGCCGACCTGCAGGTAGGTCACGCGCGACTCGAGGTACGGGAAGTTGCCCTCGTCGATCGGCTTGGTCTCGTCGTAGCCGAAGAACGGCCGGTTGAACAGGCCGATGAGCCCGGCGACGTGGAAGAACACGTTTTCCACCACGAGCACCATGCGGCCGGTGCGGAAGTGCAACTGCGGATCGGGCACGTCGACGACCCGGTCGGCGGACGTGATCGCCTCGAGCGCGAGCCGGCCGACCGTCACGCCGATCCGCTCGGACTTGTGCAGGCCGTCGCTGGTGATCGGCGTGCCGTCGGCGTCCAGCGGAACGACGCCGTTGTCGCCGATCTGCCCGCCGATCGGCCCGTTGAGGAAGATCGCGATGCCGCCGATGCCGTCGATCGCCGGTTCGGTCGCGGTCGCCGGCGCGCCGTTTTCCACCGTGTCCCGCAGCCAGTGCGGGTAGTCCGACGACACCAGATTGTTGCGGCTGCCACCATATTCGGGATGCGCAGCCCAGTGGACGATCGACGCGACGGTCCGCTCCGGCTCGCCCGCCGCCGCAAACCGGATCACGGTGAGCGTCGGGTCGAGGATCACCGGGTCGCGCCGGTCGCCCACGTAGCGCAGCGAGGAGCCGTCGGCGTCGACCGTGCGCGTCTGCGCGACCTCCATCGTCACCGGCTCGAGGTGTGCGACCGCCTGCTCGATCGCCGCGGCCGCCTGCCGCCGAACGAAGTCGATGTAGTCGGGATCGACGCCGGACTCGAGTTCGTTGCGCCCCCATTTGCCGACCGTGTCGATCGCCTCGTGGTCGTGCGTCGACGCCATCATGACGTGGTCGAGTTCGAGCGACGCGGGCAGCAGGTCGAGCATCGGCTCGTGGTCGGTGATGAACCAGCCGACGACGTCGAGCACGACGATCGCGACGCGGACGTCGCGCCACTCGAACGCGATCGCGCTGGCCCACACGCCGTCGTTGAGTCCGACGGCGGGCCGGCCGGTGCCGAAACCGGCGATCCAGTAGGGATCGAACTCGCCGTTGCCGTTGGCGTCGACGAACGGCTCGCCCGAGTCGTAGTGGCCGTTGCCGTTTTCGTCGGTCCACTCGGTCTCGACCAACTCGGGCATGATCGAGGCGCGCGCGGCGCCCACGCGCAGACCCCCGCCGCCCTCTCCGGTGCAGCCGGGCCGCCCGGGGCACCAGGCCTCCGGAAACGGTTCGATCGGTCCCGGCTGGTAGCCGGCATCCGCCGGTCCGGCATCCGGACCCGCCGCATCGCCGCCGCCGCACGCGGCCATCACGATCAGCGCACACGCCCAAGCTCTCATCGGTCGGCCCCCGCTCGCGGGCTCGTGGTCCCGCGAGCGGGGATGGTACCGCGTCGTCGCCGGCGCTCCCGCAAAAAATACGCGAGGTCGCCGGCACCGCGGCGCGCCGAGCGGCGGCCCTACGAGCCGAACGCGACCGCCGCGAGCGCGAGCCCGAACGCGGCCAGCGCCAGTACGAACGCCGGAACGCCGAGCTCCGCGGAGTTCGCCGACCGAGTGCGTTTGTCGGACATGCTCCGAGCATCGCCGGCCGGCGCCGGTTGTCAAGTTCCCATGGTAACCTGGCGAAATCGCAGTACACTTCGGCCATGCTGCTGCGCGAGACGTTCGCCGTCGGGCCTTTCCAGTGCAATTGCACGGTGTTGGCTTGCCCCGCGACCCGCGAGGCGGTCGTCATCGACCCGGGCGGAGCGCCGGACCGGATCGAAGAAATCGTGCGATCCGAGGGACTTACCGTACGCGCCGTGCTGCACACCCACGCGCACCTCGACCACGTCTACGCCACGCGCGACGTGGTCGAGCGATGCGGCGGCACGATCTGGCTGCACCCCGACGACCTGCCGCTGTATCGGGGGATTCGCGCGCAGGCGATGATGTTCGGGTTCGCGCCGCGCGACGTGCTGCCGGTGGACCGCGAGCTGGCCGACGGCATGACCGTGCCGTTCGGCGCGACCGGCGCGCTCGTGCTGCACACGCCGGGGCATACGCCGGGCTCGGTGTGTTTCGAGGTGCGCGACGGCAACCGCACGGTCGTGTTCTCCGGCGACACGCTGTTCGCCGGCAGCATCGGCCGCACCGACCTGCCGGGCGGCGACCCGCGGAAAATCGTCGAGTCCATCCGCACGCGGCTGTATACACTCGATCCCGATGCGCTCGTCATCCCCGGCCACGGGCCGCCCACGACCATCGGCGACGAGGCGCTGCGCAACCCGTTCGTCCGCGCGCGCCCGTAGCGGCTCGGCCGCGGCGGCGCTCGCGGCGGCGCTCGCGGCGTGCGGCGGGGGCGGCGGCACGCCCGACGCGGCCCCGCCGCTGCCGGCGTGGAACCGCGGCCTGCCGCCGGCGCGGGCGATGGGCGTCCGCCGCGGGCTCACGCCGGCGCGCGGCATCATCCACCTGCACTCGCCCTACTCGCACGACGCGTGCGACGGCGAGCCGCGCGCGTTCGACGGCTCGCTCGACGAGTCGTGCCTCGCCGACCTCAAGCGCGCGCTGTGCACCGATCGCATCGACTTCGCGGCGCTCACCGACCACGACGCGACGATGGCCGACGAGGCGTTCGCCGACCTGTTTCTGTCGCGCGGCGACGTGGACCTGCTGCCGGACCCGGCCGCGCCGACGGCCGGGCGGCTGCGCTGCGACGACGGTCACCGCGTGCTCCTGTTCGTCGGCGGCGAGAACGACCAGATGCCGATCCTGCTCGACCGCCACCCGGACGGGACGGTCGACCAGCGCCATGCCGCGTACAATTCCGAGGACCCGGCCGACATGGCCAGGTGGCGCGACCTCGGCGGCCTCGCGTGGTACGCGCACACCGAGAAGCACCCGCTGGACAAGCTGCGCGCGGCGCGCCCGGACGGCATCGAGATCTACAACTTGCACGCCAACATCGACCCGGACATCCGACAGGACCTGCTCGGGCTCGACGGCCCCGGCGCGATCCGCGCGGTCGTCCAGTTCGCCGACACGTCGCCCGAGGGCCCCGAACCGGACCTGGCGCTGCTGTCGTTTCTCGAACCGAACGACGTGTCGCTCGGCCGGTGGGACGCGCTGCTGGCCGACGGGATGCGCGTGTGGGGCAGCGCCGGCACGGACGCGCACCAAAACGCGCTTCCGCTCGAACTGCGAGACGGCGAACGCGGCGACTCGTACCGGCGCATGATCCGGTGGTTCTCGAACGTGGTCCTCGCCGACGACCCGACCGATCCGGCGTCGATCGAGGCGGCGCTGCGCGCCGGGCGCATGTTCGTGGCGTTCGAGCTGTTCGGGACGCCGGTCGGGTTCGACGTGACCGCCGGCGGAGCGGAGCTCGGCGGCGACGTGGCGCCGGGCGACGCGCTGGTCGTGTCGGTGCCCGAGGTGCTCGACCTGGACCCGAGCCTGCCGGCGCCCGACGTCCACGCGGTGATCCTGCGCATCGATCCGAACGGCAGCGTGACCGAGGTCGCCCGCGGTCGCGGCCCCGAGGTGACCGCGACGGTGGAGGCCGGCGCGGCAGCCTACCGGGTGGAGGTCCGGATCGTGCCACGGCATCTCGGGCCGTACCTCGGCAACCTGGGGCCGGACGACGCGGAGCGCGAACACGTCTGGATCTACGCGAACCCGGTGTTCGTGCGCCCGCCGTCGCCGTGACCCGGGCTTGCCCGCGGCGCCGCCCTGCTCTACCGTCGCGCGGTGGCCCGCACCGCAACAGCCGCGCTCGCCGCCCTGGCGGCGGCCGCGTGCGCCGGCGCGCCCGAACCGGCCCCGGCCCGGCCCGACAAGCCGGCCGCCGAGCTGGTGCCGAAGCGGCGGTCCGGGTGGGACGCCCTCGCGCCCGCGGCGCGCGGGCGCGTCGCCGCGTTCGCGGGCGACTATGCGCGCTGGCTGGCGTCGGCCAAGACGGCGCGGCGGGCGGTCGCGTCGCTGGTGGCGCTGGCCGGCGCGCGCGGCGCGGAACCGCTGGCCGCCGTCCGTGCGCCCGCCGCGCCCGGCCGCACCTATATATGGATGGGGCCCGGCGGCGCGGCGGCGGCGATCGTCCGCGTCGGCCGCCGCCCGGTCGAGGAGGGCGTGCGCGTGGTCGTCGCCAGCGTGGACGCGCCGCACATCGGCCTCAAGCAGCGGCCCGTCTACGACGCGGCCGGGTTCGCGCTGGTCGACGGCGCGCCCTACGGCGACCTCGACGAGGCGGCGTGGCTCGTGCATCCGCTGGCGCTGTACGTCTACGCCGCCGCGTCCGGCGACGCGCCCGCGGTCGACCTCGCGCTCGGCGAGGCGCCCGAGGACCCGGTGTTCGCCATCCCCGACCTGCTGCCCCACCTGGCGCGGCAGGTCCAGCGCGACCGCATCGTCGATTCGCCCGAGCGCCTCGACGCGGTCGCGGCCGCGTCGACCGCCGCGCTCATGGCGTATCTGGCCGAGCGCGGCGTCGACGCGGCGACGCTCGAGCGCGCCGAGATGGCGCTGGTGCCCGCGGGCCCGCCCGTGTTCGTCGGCGTCGACCGCGCGCTGCTCGCCGGTCACGGCCACCGCCGGCGCGCGCTCGCGTACGCGGCGGTGCGCGCGCTGGTCGACGGAGACGCGCCGCACCACACCGCGATCGTCGCGATCGTGTCGCGCGCGGCGGCCGGCGGCGACGGCGCGGCGGGGATCGCGTTCGCACGGCGCGCCGTCGACGCCGCCGTCGCGGCCCTGGCGACGGGCGACGACGTCGCGGGGGGGCTCGCGCTGGGCCGGGCGTGGCGCCGGTCGGCGGCGCTGGTCGCCGCGGACCTCGGCGGAGCGCGCAACCGCGGCGTCGTCCTCGACCCGCGCGCCGACGACGCGCTGCCCGCTGCGGTGCGCCGCGCGGTCGACGCATTCGACGCCGGCGGCGTCCAGTGGCAGATCGCGACGGGCGAGCGCGACCGCGACGCGCCGGCGCGCGACCTCGCCACCGCAGGCGGCGACGTCGTCGCGTTCGGCCTGCCGGTCGCCGGTGCCGGCGCGCCGCTTGAGCTGGCGTCCACCCTCGACCTGTACATGGGGTACCGCGCATGCGCCGCGTGGTTCGCACACTGATCGCCGCCGCCGTCGCCGTCGTCGCCGCGTGCGGCGGCGCGCTCGGCGCGCCCGATCGCACAGCGCCTCCGGCGAACGCCGGCGCGCTCGCGGCCGCCTACCGCGACTTCCTCGACGCCGGCCGCACGCCGGCGGACATCGTCGCCTGGACCACGACCCGGTCCCCGGGTTGGCGCCGCATCGATCCGCTCGCAACGAAAGCGGCGCGCGTCGCCCCGGGCGACCGGCTCGTGTTCGTCGACCGCGACCGCACCGCCCTGTTCGTGGTCGTCGGCCGGCGCCCGCTCGCCGGCGCCGGCGCGCGCCTGGTGTGCGGACACATCGACACCCCGGCGCCGCGCCTGCGCGCCGACGCGCTCGTCGACGACGCCGGCGAGGCCCGGCTGGTCACCTACCGGTACGGCGGCGCGCGCCGCCACCACTGGCTCGGCATCCCGCTCGGCCTGGTCGGGCGCGTCGCGACCGCCGGCGGGGACGAGGTCGCCGTGCGCCTCGGGTTCGCCGGCGACGGGTTTTCGTTCTACGCCACCGACGAGCGCGACGGCAGCGCGGTCGCGATCGCCGCGTCGACCCACGCCGCGAAGGAGACGCCGTCGCACACGTTCGCGCGCGAGCTGTACCGCCGCTACGGCATCACCGCGGCCGACCTGGCGACCGCCGAGCTGTACCTGGTGCCCGCGTGGCCGGCGCGCGACGTCGGCGTCGACCGCGCGTTCGTCGGCGCGCACGGCCAGGACGATCGCCTCAACTCGTTCGCCGCGTGGCGCGCGCTGATCGACGCGGCCGGCGACGAGCCTCCCGAGCGCACGATGGTCGCGTGGCTGGTCGACCGCGAAGAGATCGGCTCGACCGGGCCGACCGGCGCGCGTTCGCGATTCCTCGACACGGTGTTTTCGTGGCTGCTGCGCGCCGAGGGCGCCGCGGACGACGAGCGGACGCTGGCGCGCGCGTTCGCGGCGAGCGCCGCCCTGTCGGCCGACACGCCCGCCGCACTCAACCCGAACTTCCCCGAGCCGCACGTCGCCCGGCTGGCACCGCGCCTCGGCGGCGGCCCGGTGCTGTTTCCGTACGCCGGCCGCCGCGGGAAACAGGGCAGTCACCTGGCGCGCGCCGAGCGCATTCGCGAGGTGGTCGACCTGTTTGCCTCCGCCGGCGCACCGCTGCAAGTCGCCGAGCTCGGCAAGGTCGATGCCGGCGGCGGCGGCACGATTTCCAAGTACCTGGCCGAGCGCGGCATCGACGTGGTCGACGTCGGCATCCCGGTGGTGAGCATGCACTCGCCGCTCGAGCTGTCGGCCAAGGCCGACCTGTGGCACGGCTATCGCGCGTTCCGCGCGTGGCTGCGCGGCGCGGCGCAGGCGCACTGACCTACCGGCGGCGCGACACCGGCGGCGCGCGGTCGGTGGGCACCTCGCCCGCGAACCCGTCTGCGCCGTTCGTCGCTGGCGCCGCTTCGATTGCGTGCGGGATGCCGGGCACGCCGAGGCCGGACGGACATGCGCCGGCGAGCGGCGCATCGGCGTCGATCACGCGCCAGCGGCGCTGGCCGCGGTGCACCTTGACAGCCCAGGTGGAGTGATTAGCCCTTTGTTTTGCACC
>RFGE01000184.1 GCA_003696105.1 Deltaproteobacteria bacterium
CAGTTCCGCCTCGTCCCAGCGGTCGCGCTCGGCCGCGATCGCATCGACCAGGCGCGAGTGCGCCTCCACCGCGCGCGCCAGCCCGCGCTGGAGCGCCGCATGGACGGAGCGCCCGTAGCGAAACGCGTCCGCGTCATACTCGCGGCGCTCGTAGTAGCCAGCGGCAGTGCGCAACACCGGCGAGATCTCGTCGACCGCGACGATGACGTCGCGTCCGGCACGGTCGACCTCCGGCATCGGCGGCGCTTTGCGCGTCGCGGCGTCGACGCGCAGCTTGCACTCGGAGACGGCCGCGCCGTCGATGACGACGACGTCTGGAACGCGATGCGGACCGGGGCGTCCCCGGCGGGTCGACGCCGTGTAGGCATCGGCGCTGCGGCGAAGCGGCCCGGCGATCGCGGTCGCGCAGGCATCGAACGCGTCGAGTTTGTCGATCGCACGGTCGACGTCGGCGGCGGTTACGCCCTCCGGCACCGGTGCGTCCCCTCGCCGCGGTCCGCCCCCCGGCGCGAGCGGCGCGATCGCCCGCGGGAGGCGAAGGGTCAGCGTGTGCGGCCACGCCGCACCGGGCGCCAACCTCGCGCGGACCGTCAAGCGGTCGGGCGCTGCGATGACCAACTCGTGCGCCACGCCGCGATCGAGGGACAGCTCGCGGGTGACGGCGACCTCCCCGTCTACCTCGACCCGCGCGTCGGCCGGCACGAGCGCGAGGGACAGCGCAAACGGAGGAGGCGTCGGAGGACGCAGCACGTAGCCGAGCCTGGCGTAGCGATAGGCCGCGCCCGCCCCGCCGGCCAGGAGGCCGAGCACGACGAGCGCCTTGACCAGCCGGGCGGCGGTGCTGGGCCGACTCGGCCGGTGTACCGTGGTGACGCGGCGCGACGAACGCGGCACACCGGCGGAGGGACGGGGGCGCACGACCGGAGTCACGTCGAGCGCGAGCACCGGCTCCTCCGGCGGCGGCGCAAACGCATCGGGCGGAACGGCGGGATCGGGCGGCGCGGCGGATGCGGGCGTTTCCGGCGGCGGTCCCGCCGCGCCGCGGATCGGCGCGTCCACCGCCGCGCCGGCCGGGTCCACCGGCGGGGGGGCCGCGGCATCGGCCACGTGCGACAGCGGCGGCGCCGCAGCCGACGCGGCAACGCCGGACTCGCCCGCGCCGGAGCCGATGGCGGACGCGGTGAGCGCGAGTCCCCCGGACGCCGGCGCGCGGGACGCCGCGTCGGCTTGGCCGCCGCTGGCCGCGACCTCGCGGAGGGCGGCGTGCAGTGCGTGCCGCATCGCCATCGCGGAGTCGAATCGCTGCTCGCGGCGGTACGCCATCGCGCGCAACACGACTGCCTCGACCTCCGCGGGCACGTGGGGAGCGAGGTCGCGCGGCCGCGGGAAGTACCCGTCCACGATCGCCGCGAGCACCTGGTTGTAGTTGTCCCCGTCGAAGGGCGGACGGCCCGTGAGCATTTCGTACAGGACGGCTCCCGCCGCCCAGATGTCCGTGCGCGCGTCGATCGGCAGCCCCCGCGCCTGCTCGGGCGACATGTACTGCGGTGTGCCCATGACGGTGCCGTATTGCGTCGGGCGCGGCGTGTCGCGTATCGACGGCGGCCGGTCGACGCCGGCCAGCACCTTGGCGATGCCGAAGTCGAGCAGCTTGACGAAGTCCGACTCGTCGCCCCGCCGCGCGAGAAAGATGTTCTCCGGCTTGAGGTCGCGGTGCACGATGCCGCGCTGGTGCGCCGCCGCCAGCGCCGACAGTGCCTGCGACGCGATCCGGCACGCCCGCCGCACCGGCAACGCCGGCGACTGCGCCAACACATCGGCCAACGTCGCGCCCGCCAACAGCTCCATCACCATGAAGGCGGCGTCGCCCACCTGCCCCAGGTCGAACACCTCGACGATGTTTGGGTGCCCGATCGCGCTCGCGGCGCGCGCCTCCTGGCGAAACCGCGCGAGCAAATCGGCGTCGCCGCACAGTTCGCGGTGCAACGTCTTGATCGCGACGTGCTTGCCCAGTGCGACGTGAACCGCTTCGTACACGACCCCCATCGCGCCGCGCCCGAGTTCCCGCACGATCTCGTACTTGTCCTCGAGCACGACCCCCGCGGCCAGCGCCGGTCCGCCGGATGGTGTCCCGTCCACCGAGCGCGATCATACCGCCGATCTCGCCATTGCCAGCCGGACGCGGCCCCGCCTACAATGTCGCACGGTGTCTGATCGACCGCGGAAGCCGCCGAAGCGGCCCGCTGCACGGGGGGCCGGTGTCAGTCTCCCGTTGCCGCCCCCCGAAGACGAAACGCGGACGCCCGGCGTTCGCTTCACCGCCGATCTCGGCCGAAGCGACGCGTTCGACGACTCCGATGTTCCGCCATTGCCCCTCGAGACCGAGCCGTTCGAGCGAATGGAGTCGCCCGTGCGCGGCGAGCCCACGACCGTCGACCCGCGGCCGGACCTCGTCAACCTGCCGGTGTCACCAGCCGACCGCGCAACGCGCCCGGCGCTCCGCGCCGGAAAGCCGTCGCGACCGCCGCCACCGCCGCCGCGCAGCGGAGCGCCAGCCCGGCGCACATCCGACTCGGCGGTCGCCGCGCTGCACGACGATCAGAATACGGCGGTCGCCCGCGATCCGCTGGCCCCGTTGCAGTCGCCGCTCATCGGCGGAAAGTACCGCCTGGTCAAGCGCATTGGCGAGGGCGGGATGGGCAAGGTGTTCAAGGTCACTCACGCCCAGCTCGGCAAAACCTTCGCGCTGAAGATCATCCATTCGTCGACGCAGCAGGATCCGAAGGCGCGCGAGTCGTTCTTTCGCGAAGCCCGCCTCGCAAGTTCGCTCGCACACCCGAACATCGCCTCGGTCGTCGACTTCGGCGAGGACGACGCCTACGGCGCGTACATGGTCATGGAGTACCTCGACGGGGAGATGTTGTCGCAGGTGCTCCACCGTGAAAAGCAACTCAGCCTACGCGCGGCCTGCGACATCCTTCTTCAGTGCGCCGAAGCGCTGCAGTACATCCACGGTCACCGCATCATCCACTGCGACATCAAAACCGAGAACATCATGCTGTGCGATGACCCGACGACGCAGCGATCGAAGAAAATCGTCAAGCTGCTCGACTTCGGGCTCGCGCGCAGTGCAAACGCCGCGCGGCACACCGGCTCGCTGTCCGGCACACCGCACTACGTGGCCCCCGAGCGCATCCGCGGCGAACCGCCGACGCCCCAGTCGGACATCTACGGGCTCGGTATCCTGTTTTACGAGCTGCTCACCGGCAGCGTGCCGTGGGACGGCAACGTCGCCCAGATCCTGTGCGGCCACCTGGAAAAGCAACCGCCGTCGCCCTCGGCGCGGCTCGGCAAGCCGGTCGATCCCGCGGTGGAGCAGCTCATCTTCAAAGCGCTCAAGAAGGATCCGGCCGAGCGCCACAAGGACATGTCCGCGTTCATCTACGAGCTGCGGACGGTCATGGACATGCTCGGCTTCGGCCGGCGCGCGCGGCGCGGCGGCGCCAAGAAGATCGTCGTCGAGCGAACTCCCAACGAGCGCGACGAACTCGCCCGCGCGCTGTTCGACCACAACCGGCTGCCGCTCGCCATGTTCAGCGATACCGGAACGATCAGTGTCGCCAACGCCGCGTTCGCCAAATTCCTGATGGGCGTCGCGGTTGCCGTCGAGGGACTTCAGGTACAGGCGACGCCACTGGCTGCCGCCTGGCAGACGTTCGAGCAGGATCTCGCGCGCGCGTGCGCCGGCGAATCGATCCGCCGCATGATCGAGTTCGATCTGGAGGATGGCAGCGTCCGCCGGCTGCTGATGTGGCTCGAACCTGCACCGATCGACGGCCACGCCGCGTTCGGCCTGCACCCGCTCGACGTGTAACCCCGTCAGCGCAAGTCGTCGACCAGCGCGGTCGACAGGTAGCGCTCGCCGGTGTCCGGCAAGATGACGACGATCGTCTTGCCCTGCATCTCGCTGCGCCGGCCGATCCGAATCGCCGCGAACAGGGCCGCGCCGCTCGATAGACCGGCGAGGAGGCCCTCGTCGCGGGCAAGCCGGCGAGCGTTGTCGATCGCGGCGCGCTCGCTCACGGCGATGACCTCGTCGATGACGGACCGATCGAGGACCGGCGGAACGAACCCGGCCCCGATCCCCTGAATGTAGTGCGGCCCGGGCCGACCGCCCGACAGCACCGCCGAGTCCGCTGGCTCGACCGCCACCATCCGCACGTCCGGCTTGCGCTCGCGAAAGAATCGACCGACGCCCGTGATCGTCCCGCCAGTCCCGACCCCGGCCACGATCGCGTCCACCTGCCCGCCTGTGTCCTCCCAGATCTCCGGCGCCGTCGTCTCGTAGTGCATCGCGGGGTTGGCCGGATTCTCGAACTGGCGCAACTCGACGGCTCCCGGGGTCGACTCGGCGATCTCCTTCGCTTTGTCGACGGCGCCGCGCATCAGTGCGCCTTCGGTGAGCACGACCTCGGCACCGAACATGCGCAGCAGCGCAACCCGTTCGCGGCTCATCGTCTCGGGCATCGTGATGATGAGACGGTAGCCGAGCGCGGCCGCGGCAAAAGCGAGGGCGATCCCCGTGTTGCCCGAGGTCGCCTCGACAATCGTGGCCCCCGGGGACAGCAGACCGCGCCGCTCGGCGTCGCGAATCATGGCGACGCCAATGCGATCCTTGACGCTCGCGCACGGATTGCGGGACTCGAGCTTGCCGAGGATCGTGGCGCCGACGTCATCCGACACGCGCCGGAGCTTGACCAGCGGCGTCCGGCCGACGGTGTCGACGACGCTGTCGTAGGTGGTCATCCCGGTTGTGCTACCATATTTGCCCCGGGAGTCGTACCGATGGGGTCTCGCATGTCGCTCGTCGCGGCCGCGGTCGCGATCCTTGGCAGTTGTAGCTTCGACCCATCGGGTTCCGGCGTCGGTGCCGGCGATGCCGGCGCACCCGATGCCGCCACCGGCGCGCCCGACGCCGCCACCGGCGCACCCGATGCCGCCACCGGCGCGCCCGACGCCGCCACCGGCGCACCCGACGCCGCGCCGCCGCCCGACGCCGCGCCGCCGCCCGACGCCGCGCCGCCGCCCGACGCCGCCACCGGCGCGCCCGACGCCGCGCCGCCGCCCGACAC
>RFGE01000185.1 GCA_003696105.1 Deltaproteobacteria bacterium
CGCCCGGCCGGTAGACGCCGTCGGCGACCAGCGATCCGCCGGCCGGCTGCCGCGCGCGGACGCTCGCGCGGATTTCGCCCCGCTGCCACGACCCCGTCGCGGTCACCGCCGGCACCGGAACGCCCGCGACGGCGATGTCGTCACCGGCTACCCGGTCGACCGTGACGACGGGCGCTGCGACGGTGCCGGCGACGGACGCGCGCGCGGTCACGTGGCCGGAGATCGGCACGGCGACGACGCCCGCGTCGGCGAGCCGGCGCAGATCGAACGCATCCGCGACGACGTGGCCAGCGACGGGCGCTCCGGCCAGCGCGGCCCCCGCCCGCCGCCACACGTCCTCGAGCGGCACCGCGACCGAGACGTCGCCGCGCGCCGCCGTCGCGCCGGCGACCGCGAGTTCGAACGCACCGGCCAGCCCCTGCGCGCCCCACCGTCCG
This sequence comes from Deltaproteobacteria bacterium, assembly GCA_003696105.1. Lineage (NCBI taxonomy): Bacteria > Pseudomonadati > Myxococcota > Myxococcia > Deltaproteobacteria bacterium. The sequence continues at coordinate 438 of RFGE01000185.1, forward strand.
CGCCACGTCGCGCCGAGGCGCGACGCCCACGGCGTGCGCACGCGCGTCGCGGCGATCGCGATGTCGGCGGCGGGGCCGGCGTCGGCCGCGGCGCCGTCGGCGACCGCCGTATAGGCGATGCGCGCGTCCACCCGCCCGTCGGCGGGCACGGTCCACCCGGTCATGTCGCCGACGAGGGCGCCGGTGACCCCGACCACGTCGACCGACGCCGACCGGACCGCGTCCGCGCCGGCCGCGGCCCACGCGTCCACGTCGAGGGGATCCGCCGGCGCCGCCACCTCGCCCCGCGCCGACACGCGCGCTCGGCCGCGCACCGGCGCGACGTCGACCTCGACGTGGCCGACGCCGTCGGCGACGCGCACGACCGCGACCGCGTGCGCCGGCCGAACTCCGGGGCGCCACGCAAACCGGCGCAGCTCCGCGCGCGCGTCGACGGCCAACGCGCGCCCGCGCCGGCGCAGGTCGGCGCGAGCGGCGACCTCGCCGGCGATCGGCTGCGCGAACCCGAACGCGGCCAACGTCGGCCGCGCGCGCGCCAGGTCGAGATCGTCGATTGCCAAGGTCAGCGCGCCCTCGCCGCGCCGCCGGCCGGTGGCGCCGAGCACGCCGGACGCCGCGATCGCGCCCGCCGGCGACGCGAGGGTGACTCCCTCTACCCGCACGCGCCCCGCGCCGGCCGTGTCGACCCGAACGCGGCCGCCGCGGCCGGTCCACGTGAGCGTGCCGGTCGCGATCCACAGCTCGTCGATCACCACGCGCACGGCCGACTCCGACCGCGACACCGCCACCTTGGCGCGCGCCGCGTCCACCCCGCGATAGCCCCGAATCGACGCGTCGACCGCGAGCCGGCGACCGTCGTCGCGCACGTCGGCGCGCACCGCGGCCGCCCGCACCGCATGCCCGCGGAGGTCGACCTCGTCGGCCCGCACGTCCACCCGCGCGGCGATCGGCCGCCACGGCCCGGTCGCCGCGACGTGCGCCGCGGTGACGGTTGCGCGAACCGAGCGCGCGCGTACGCCGGCCGCCGCGACGTCGTCCGCCTCCACACCGGCGTCGACGCGCACGTCGTCGACCGGTCCCGCGGCGCGCGCCTCGATCCACATGCGGCCGGCGGCGACGCGGCCGGTCGCGCGCGCCAGCGCGGCCACGTCGCCGCGGAGTCGGCCGCGCCGGATCGCGATCCGTCCGCCGTCGTCGCGCGCGAGGTGCGCGTGGGCTTCGATCGGACCGGTCGCCGTGGTGGCGGTCACGTCGATGTCGGCCGCGTCCAGATCGCCGGCCGCGTCGACGACGGCGCGGTGCACCGGCACGCCGGCGAGCGCACCGGCGACTTCCACGCGCGCGTGGCCCGGCCGCGCGGTCAACCGCACGGCCGCGCGACCCTCGGGTGCGCCGCCCCACAGCGCCGCAGGCGACAGTTCGTCGATGCGCACCCGCGCCTCCGTGCCCGGCGCGTCCCACTGCCCCGGCCGACCCGCGGCCGCCGCCGCCAGCGCCGCGCCGCCGGCCCGGCCGACCGCGGTGACGCGCCACGGCCCCGCGGCGCCATCGCGCGCGACCGCGACGTCGATCGCCGCGTCGCCCCGCCACCGCGCCGCCCACTCCGGCGCGCCGAGCGCATCCGCCAGCGCGCCGACCGCGGCCGCGGGTGCGTCGATTTGCGCGAGCGCGGCGACTCCGCCGGCGGCGTCGACCGCCGCGCGCGGCACCGCGACCGTCGCGCCGCGGGCGCGCACCGCCGCGCCGGTGACCACCCACCCGCCGTCCGACTCCGCAGCCGCACCGGCGGCTTCCACCGCGAGATCCCGCTCGCGCCAGCGCGCGCGGACGCCGTCGACGCGCACGCGCAGCGGCTCGGTCTCGACCGCCGCGCGCGCGGCGATGCCGTCGATCGTCGCCCCGGCCAACGCGACGGTGACGTCGTCGATCCGCACGTCGCCGGCGACGATCCGCAGCCCCGGGCCGTCCGACGGCGGCGGCGCGACCCGCGCCCAATCTGCCGTCGCGTCGATCTGCGCGCCGGCGAGCTCCGCCACCGGAACGCGCAGTGCGCCGCCGAGCAGCGAAAACGGCTCGACCTCCAGCCGAATCGTCCGCGCCGCCGCGAACGTCGCACCGTCCACGGAAATCCGCACGTCGCGCAGCTCGATCGCGCCGGACCACGCGACGTCGACCGCGCCGATCGTCACGTCGGCCGCGGGCATCGCGTCGCCGAGCGCGCGCTCGACGAACGCGTGAATCTCGCGCTCGCCGCGCTCGGTGAACGACAGCGCCCAGGCGACGACTGCGATCGCGAGGCTCGCGGCGACCGCGACCACGGGGACGAGCGCCACGGCGCGCAGTACGCGGTCGATCCGCACGGTCAGAACGCCTCCCCGAGGCTGACAAAGAACTGCACCCGCCGCCCGGCTTGCGGGTTCGGCCGCCCGTCCGGCTCGGCCGGCGCGGTGCGATTGAGCCGATAGCCGACGTCGATGCGGGCCGGCCCCACCGGCGTATCGATGCGCAACCCGATCCCGACGGCCCAGTGGAGCCGCCCCAGATCCAGCGCGTCGAACGACGGTGTCACGTCGCCGCCGTCGACGAACGCCACCGCGCGAAACGGCTTCCACGGCAGCGGCGCGCGCACCTCGGAGCTGACCTCGACCAGCGCGTCGCCACCGCCGGGCAGCGCGTCGCCGTCCGCGTCGCGCACCTCGGGCGACAGCCGCCGCGAGCCGAACCCCCGGTGGCCGGCGCTGCCGCCGCCGAAGAACCGGCGCGTGAGCGGCGTGCGCCCGCCGCCGAGCGCGCGAAGCCAGCCGACGCGCGCACGCGCGGCGATCACCGCCGCCCCGGCGGGGACGTAGCCGCGCGCCTCGGGGACGAGCCGCAGGTAGTCGACCGCGCCGCCGGCGAAACCGCCGCCCTCCTCGGCGCGCAGCTCGACGTACGCGCCGCGCGTCGGCACGATGCGGTCGTCTCGCAGATCGACGACGACGCGCTGCTCGAACGCGCCGAGCCGGTAGTCGTCCGGCACGTCGAGCATCGCCGCGACCGCGTCGTCCACCGCATCGATGGCCAGCCGCGTGACCTGCCAGGCGACCGCCACGCGCACGGCGTCGCCCGCGCCGAACGGGCGGTC
>RFGE01000186.1 GCA_003696105.1 Deltaproteobacteria bacterium
GCACAATTCCGCCGCGCGCGCGCGGCGGAATTGTGCGTCGACCTCGGCTACGAAGTCGCCCCCGACGATCGCGTCGACACGATCGTTGCACGCGTCGCCGCCGGCGACGTCGACGTCCTGCTCACGGCGTTGCCCGGCGGCGAAGCGATCGTCGAGGCCGCGCGCGCGCGCAGCACGCGCCCGCCGGTCATCGCGATCGTCGATCCCCCCGCGGACACCGCGTTCGAGCGCGCCGACACTGCGGGCGCCGACCTGTTCGTCGTCAGGCCGCTGGCGCGCGACGCGATGGCAGCCGCGCTGCGCGGCGCCGCACAGCTCCGGATCGTCCGCGATCGACTCCGCGCGGTCGAGGGAGCGGAGGCGGCTCTCCGCGAACGACTGTTGCGCTACGGCGAGAGCGATTCCGTCACCGGGTTTCAGCACATCGACTTCTTCCAAAAGCTGCTCGTCATCGAACTCAAACGCGCTCGCCGTTACGGCTATCCGCTGGCGGTCGTACTCGTCGCGATCGACCCGTATCCGGAGGAGCCATCGCCGGCCGTCGCGCGCCAGCTCCGCACGCGCGTCGCCACGGCGATCAGCGCGTGCATTCGCGAAATCGACATACCCGTCGACTTCGCCGACGACCGCTTTTTGGTGTTTCTGCCCTACACGCCGCTCGACGGCGCCGAACGCGTCGGCCGCCGGATCGCGAAGGTCGTCGCCAGCTACGGCAAGGTCGCCGACGGCGACCGCGAACACCGGATGTCGGTGTCTGTCGGCATCGCGGCGCTCAAGCCGGGGCGTCCGGTGAGCTTCGCCCGGTTGATCCGCGACGCGAAGGCCGCCGTGCGCGCGGCGCAGCTCAAGGGCGGCGGCCAGGTCGTGGTGCGGCGGTGATCGGAGCGCGTACGCGGTGGGCCGCCGTGTGGGGCGACCCGGTCGACCACAGCGCGTCGCCTGCGCTGCACAACGCCGCGTTCGCCGCGCTCGGGATCGACGCCATATTCCTCGCAATGCAGGTGCCGGCGGACCGGCTCGCGGACGCCGTCGCGGGCGCCCGCGCGTTGCGGCCGCTCGGTCTCAGCGTGACCGTGCCGCACAAACGCGCGATCGCGGGGTTGGTCGACGCGCTCGCGCCACCGGCCGACCGCATCGGCGCAGTCAACTGCATCGAGGTGCGCGACGACGGCGGGCTCATCGGCCACAACACGGACGCAGGCGGATTTGCAGATGCGGTCGGCGACGTGCGCGGCGCGCGCGCGGTGGTGCTGGGCGCGGGCGGCGCGGCCCGCGCGGTCGCGGCCGGCCTCGCCGACGCGGGCGCCGCGGACGTCACCGTCATCGCGCGCCGTCCGGATCGAGTCGACTGGACCGCCGCGCGGCCGTGGACGGCCGCCGAACTCGCGCGGCTCGCGCCCGCCGCCGACCTGTGGGTCGACTGCACGTCGGCCGCCCTGTCGGCGGACCGGGAATCGGCGGTGCCCGCGCCGGTGCCGGTCGACGCGCTGGCCGCGCATGCGACCGTCGCGTCGCTCGTCTACCACCGCGTGCCCGCGCTGCTCGCCGCCGCGCGCGCGCGCGGCCTGCGCACGGTCGACGGGCGCGCCATGTTGCTGCACCAGGGCGCTCGAGCCCTGCGCATCTGGACCGGGCGACAGCCGCCGCTCGACGCGATGCGCGCGGCCCTCGACGCGGCGCTCGGCCCGGCCGGTTCGTAGCGCGCGCAGCGCCGAACCGCGCGGTCAGCCGGTGGCGCGCGCCCCGGGAAACTCGTCGAAATAGCGGGCGAGCGCATCCGTCGTGCCGCACACGTATACCGCGTCAGCGGGTTCGAACGCGAAGGCCCCGTCGAGTTCCACGATCACGTCGTCGCCGCGCTCGACCGCGACGATGGAACAGCCCGTGCGCTGCCGGACCCGCGCCGAAGCGGGATTGGTGCCGACGAGTTCGCCCGGCGCCAGCTTGACCACCTTGAGCCGCGGCTCGAGCGCAATCGATTGTTCGCCGAGCACATGATGCATCAGCAACTGTCCGGTGACTTGCGCGATCGACAACGAAAAGTCGGCGCCAGCGCGGTGGATGCGCGCCACGTTGGCCGCGCGGTCTACGCTCGCGACGATCGCGACCTCCGGCGCAAGATCTCGCACGACTGCGGCCGCGAACAGAGTCGCCGCATCGTTCTCCAGCGCGAGGATCACCGCTCGGGCCGAGCCGATTCCGGCGCGCCGCAACGTCTCCGGATCGAGCGGCTCGCCGACGACATCGACGCCGGGGCGCTCGCGATCGTCGATGACGCGCACCGTCTCGCCAGCGTCCGACAGGAATTGCGCCACTTTCGAGCCGACGGTGCCGCCCCCCGCGACGATCAAGTGGCCGTGCCGGGTCATCGGCCGCGTGATGTCCGCCAGGCGGGCGAGGCTGTCGCGCGAGCCGGCGGCCACGAGGATCGTGCCCGGCGGAATCGGCGCGTCGGGGGCGGGTTGCTGGCTCAGCTCGCCGCCGACCCATTGGCCGATGATCGTCGCGCCCGTGCGCTCGCGAATGCGAGCCTGCGCCAGCGTCGCGCCCGCCAGCGGACTGTCGTCGTGCACCCGCAGCTCGGCGATGTCGAGGTGCTTGCCGAGCGAATGAGCGCCGGCCACCCGCGGGTTGATGAGCGGACTGGCCTTGGCGGCGATCGCGGCCGCCAGCACGTGCGGCGGCGTAAACGCGGCCGTCGCGCCCGCGAGCCGCATCGGGTTGCGGCGCTGCGGGCTCTCGACCAGCGCCACGATCGGGCCGTCGAAGCCGGCCTCGCGCGCCGCGAGGGCGAGCACCGCGTTGTTGTGGTCCGGTCCGTTGAGAACGAGCGCCCGCGCCGCGGGAAGTCCCGACAGGTCGGGAACGTCGTCTTCGATCGACACGTGCACGACGTCGATGCCGCGGTCGAGCATGCGACGGGCGCGCGCCGCGTCCTCTTCGAGCACGAGCAGCGGGATGCGCGACTCGATGAGCGTGTCCACCAGCCCGGACACGGCGGCGCCGTATCCATAGATCACCACGTGGTCGGACAGCCGCGGCAGCGCGGTCGCGAGCCGCCCTTCGAACCGCTCCTCGATGAACGGAATCAGTACGAGCGGAACGACGAGGAACACGAGCAGTACGCCGGCGAACTGCACGAGCACGACGAACGCGATCATCGCCGGGTGCCGCCACTGCGCATCGGCGCCGTAGCCGGTGGACGTGACCGTCTCGGCGGCCCACTCGAGCGACTGCCAAAACGTGCGCGGCTCGCCTTCGAGATAGGACATCCCGGCGCTGTACAGCGCGGCGAGCGCGCATACGGTCGCCGGCACGCCGATCGCCAAGCCGAGCAGCCGTCGTTGCGATCGACGCATCCGGCGGGAGTCTACCCCACGCGATGCGGCGCTCCGTCCGCCTATCTGTCCGACAACTGGAGGGATGCCGCCGCTGCCGGTCGCGCCGCGCCAAAATCGGTGCACCCGCGCCGATTCTGTGGTAGTCACCGGGGGTGACAGAGCAAGCAACGATTGGTGATGGGATGGTGGTCAGCATGCACTACACGCTGACCACGCCGGAGGGGCAGGTGATCGACAGCTCGGCTGGCGGCACGCCCCTCACGTATCTGCACGGCGCGAACAACATCGTGCCGGGCCTCGAAGGCAAGCTGACAGGACACGTCGTCGGCGACCGGATTCAGGCGATCGTGCCGCCGTCCGAGGGTTACGGCGAACGCACAGGCCCCGGCCCACAGGCGGTGCCGCGCGATCGGTTCCCGGCCGGGGAAGAGCTGCACGCGGGTATGCAGATTCTGGCGCAGGGACCGGACGGCCAGCCGTTCCCGTTGTGGATTGCGAAGGTCGAGCAGGACAACGTCTACGTGGATCACAACCACCCGCTGGCGGGCGTGACGCTGCACTTCGACGTCGAAGTCACCGGCATCCGCGCCGCGACCGCGGAAGAACTCGCCCACGGCCACCCGCACGACTAGCGGGATTCGGGCTGGCCAGCGTCGCTGGCCGCATCCAGGCTCGCGGCGATGTGGCGTTGCGGCGGGCGTCAGGCCACCGGCGTCCGCCGCGGCGCACCGGATGGCGTACCCGCGCGCCCGCGCGGGTTGCGCGCGGCGACGCCAGGTTCGGCGCACGCCCGCGGCGCACCGGATGGCGTACCCGCGCGCCCGCGCGGGTTGCGCGCGGCGACGCCAGGTTCGGCGCGCGCCCGCGGCGCACGCGGGGGCGTACGACCATACGGTACCGAAGGGCGCGGCTGTACGCCGACGATCGCCCGCAGATCGCGACCGCAGCCTCCGGCCATGCGCGACAGCGAGCCGGAGCGAAGCGCGCGAGCTGTCGCGCAACGGCCCCGGTGCGCGGACCCGACGGCGCGGGGCCCGGCGAGCGCGGGTTCGCGCGGCGTTGACTCGCGAGTCCCCGCCGGGCCGCGCGCGCGACGAACGCGCCGCGTCCGCGCGGCCACCGCGCCGGCGCGAGCGACAGGACGCGCCGCGTCC
>RFGE01000187.1 GCA_003696105.1 Deltaproteobacteria bacterium
GCCGGACGACGCCTCGCCACCGCGCGTTCGGACGCGGAAGACGTCGTCGCGCGCGCCGCGGGGGATCTCGACGACGAGCGACGTGTCCGAGCGCTGGAGTACGCGCAGCCTGCGACGGCCGTAGAACACCTCTACGTCGGGGGTGAAGCCCGTGCCGGAGATCGTGACGCGCGTCCCGACGGGGCCGCCGGCCGGAGAAAACTCGGCCACCGATGGGACGGCGACCACGTCGAACGTGCCCCGCGCGTGCACGCGCAGGTTGCCGCGCAGCAGCGTCAGCTTGCCGCTGCGCGCCCGCGCCGGGATCTCGATGACGATCTGAGTCGGCCGAAGCTGGACGATCGGAACGGGCGTCCCCGCCAACAGGACCTGGTCCCCCGCGGCGAAGTTCTGGCCGTCGATGGTCACCCGCGTGCCGACCGGGCCGTAGGTCGGTGCGAACCGCGCGATCGCGGGCGGCATGTCCAGGTGGAACGGCTCGCGCGATCGCGCCTGCCCCCACGGCGTGCGCACCACGATGTATTCGTCCGTGCGGGCCCGCTGCGGGATCACCGCGTCGATCCACGTCGGCGCCGAGCCGGTGACCTGCATCGGCCACCGGCCGTAGAACACGCGATCCTTGCCCGTGAAGTGTTTGCCCTGGATGCGCACCGTCGCGCCGGCGGCACCGCGCACCGGCGACAGCGCCTCGATCACCGGCGCCGGCTGCACCACGCGGAACGGCCGGCGCGACCGCGCTTGTGGGCCGTTCGGGCGCGAGACGACCAGGTAGTCGGTCGTCGCGCCCTGCGGGATGACCGCCACGATGCGCGTCGGCGCAAGCGACTCCACCGCGATCGCGCGGCCGTTCATGAGCACCTGGTCGCCGGGACGGAAGCCGACCCCGCGGATCTCGACGCGGGTGCCCGCGACGCCAGACGCCGGCGACACCGACCGCACAAGGGGCGGCGCGATCACGTCGAAACGGCCGACCACGAGGTCGTCGGCCATCTGCGGGTGGCGGAGAACGATCGTGCCGTCGCCCGCGCGGCGCGGCACGCGGAACGCGAGCGTCGAGTCGTTCATGCGGTGCGGCCGAACGCGCTTTCCGCCGACGAGCAGGAGCACTTTGCGACCGAAGCCGCGGCCCTCGATCACGACCTCCGTGCCGGCCGGGCCGGACTGCGGCCCCCACCGCGTGACTGCGATCGGCGGGACGCCCTTTTTGGGCTTGCCGCGGCGCGCCTTCACGCGCTCCGTAGGCCGGTCGGCGTGCCGTTTGCGGTGATCGCGCGTCTTGACCTGCGCCGTCGCCGGCAGCGCCAGGCACAGCGCGGCGAGCGCGGCGAACGCGGTCGCGAATCGGTTCAGTCGTCGGTTCATGGTGCCTCCCGATGTGGCGCGGATGGCTGGCGTGTCACACGGTTACCGACGCCCCCCGCCGTCGCCTATTCAAACCGCGGCGAGGCTACCACGGAACCGACGACGCCCGAGCGGGACGACCTTCCGCCGCCGCGTGCAGCCCGCGCAGCGTCGGGCGGCGGGCGTGCATCGCGGCGCGTGCGGCCGCGCGCCGACGGGCCGAGCCCCTTGAACTTCCCCCGCCGCCTGCGGTATCAAACCGCTGCCCGGTGCCATAGCCAAGTGGTAAGGCAGAGGTCTGCAAAACCTCCATTCCCCGGTTCGAATCCGGGTGGCACCTCCAACCTGTTCTACTGCGACCGGCACGCGCGTGCGGTCGCGTCGGCGCACGCCGCTGATCTGCCGCCTGCGCGGCGAGCGCGGCAACCGGCTGCGGGGCGCGGCGCCTGCCGCGCGGTGGTGCGGGGGCGGCGGGCGTGATTGGATCGCCGCATGCTCGGGACGGTCACGGCGTGGGTGTTCGCGGCGACCATCGCGGTCGCGCCGGGCGAGTCGATCCAGGCCGCGATCGACGTCGCGATGCCCGGCGACACGGTCGTCGTGGCGGCCGGAACGTACGCCGAGTCGCTTCGCACCGTGCGCGACGGCGACGCGGGTGCGCCGATCGCGGTGCGCGCCGCCGGCGACGGCGACGTCGTCGTGACGGTGTCGGGCCGCGTGCTCGACGTCCGTCACGCATACTTCACGGTCGACGGCGTGATCTTCGACGGCCAGTACGGGGCGCGGGCTGCGGTGGCGGTCGACGCCGCCGGCCACGACTTCACGCTGCGCAATAGCGAGGTGCGCAGGTCGGGGCGCGACTGCGTGGACCTCGGCGGCGCAGCGAACGTCACGATCGAGCGCAGCGCGATCCATCACTGCCTCGACGCCACCGGCGGCCGCACCGATGCGCACGGTGTCACGGGCGGCGCGGTTCGCAACCTGACGATTCGCGACAGCGACATTCACACGTTCTCCGGCGACGCGATCCAGTTCGCGCCGGCGCGGCCGGACCCGGGCTGGGACGGCATCGTCATCGAGGGGTGCCGCCTGTGGCTCGAGCCGTTGCCGCAGCCGGAAAACGGGTTTGCGGCCGGCGTCGTGCCGGGAGAAAACGCGGTCGACACCAAGACGCCGGCGGGCGGGCCGCGGGCATCGCTGATCATCCGCGATACGACCGCGTTCGGCTTCCGCGGCGGGATGATCTCGAACATGGCGGCGTTCAACCTCAAAGAGAACATCGACGCGGTGGTCGACGGAGTGACCGTGTACGACTCGGAGATCGCGCTGCGGCTGCGCTTTCCGGCGCGGGTGCGCGTGCAAAATGCGCTGATCTACGACAGCGATACCGCCGTGCGCTACGAGGACGGCATCGAGGAGCTGCGGCTGTGGAACGTGACGATCGGCGCGGGCGTCGGCCGGGCGCTGCGGGCCGCGTCGTCGGCCGGCAGCGCGGTGGACGTACGCAACACGGCGGTGGTCGCCGCGTCGCTGCCCGACGAGGCGGCCGGGGTCGCGTCGAACCTCGCCGTACCGGCCGGCGCGTTCGACGCGGCGCATCGCCCGGTGGCCGGGTCGCCGGTGATCGACACCGGCGAGCCGATCGCCGAGGTCACCGCCGATCGCGCCGGCACGCCGCGCCCGCAGGGCGCCGGCTACGACGTCGGCGCGTTCGAGTTTTGCGGCGCGGCGTGCGGTTCGCCGGACGCCGGCGCCGGCGCCGACGCGGGCGGGGCCGACGCGGGCGGCGCCGGCTCGGCGGATGGCGATGCCGCCGGTGGCTGCGGCTGCCGCGCCGGCGGCCGCCGCTCTCCCGCGTGGGCCGCCTCCGTTCTGGTCGCCGCCGCCCTGGCGCGCGTGCGGCGGCGCGGCCGCCGGAGGGGACCGTGAACCGCGACGAGTGGAACGCCCGCTACGCGTCCGCCGATCTGGTCTGGGGCGCCGGGCCCAACCCGTTCGTCGCGGCCGAACTCGCGTCGCTGCCACC
>RFGE01000188.1 GCA_003696105.1 Deltaproteobacteria bacterium
CAACGACGACGTCGCGGACAACGCCGGCGGCGGCGGCGGTGCGGCCGGGCGGATCCGGCTGCGGGCGGCGGCGCCGCCGGAACTCCCGGGCGTGGTGTCGCCGGCCGAGGGCGTCACGATCGACGCGCTGTAACGCGCGCGCGGCGCGGGGCGATGCCGCGCCGCGGCCCGCGTTGCGGTGCGCGCACCGGCGCGATGCCGCGCCGCGGCCCGCGCTGCGGTGCGCGCACCGGCGCGATGCGGCGGCCGGCCCGCGTGCGCCGCGCGCAGCGACGTGGTTCGATCGCCGCGTGGATCCCGCCGACCTCGCGTGCGCGCTGTGGTCCGCCGCCGTCGCGCGGCTCGACCCCGCCGCGATCGCCGAAGACGCCGTGCGCGCCGCCGATCCGCCGGGCCCCGTCGTGGTCGTCGCCGCGGGCAAGGCGGCCGCCGGCATGGCCCGCGGTGCGGCCGCCGCACTCGGTTCGCGGCTCGCCGGTGGCATTGTCGCAGCGCCCGAGGCGGACGCGGTCCCCGCGCCGTTGCGGCTGCGCGTCGGCAGCCATCCGGTGGCCAACGCCGCGTCCGAACGCGCCGGCCGCGCGCTGCTCGATTGCGTCGCCGCGGCCGACCCCGGCTCGCACGTCGTCGCGCTGATCTCCGGGGGCGCGTCGGCGCTCGCCGCCGTGCCGGCGCCCGGCGTGTCGCTCGCCGACAAGGTTGCGGCGGTGTCCGCCGTCATGGCCGCGGGCGAGCCGATCGCGGCGATCAATTGCGTGCGCAAGCATCTGTCGGCGATCAAGGGCGGCCGACTCGCGGCCGCGTCGCGCGCTCCCGTGTGGTCGTTCATCGCCAGCGACGTCGCCGACGACGATCTATCGGTGGTCGGCGGCGGGCCGACGGTGGCCGACCCGACGTCGAACCGCGACGCGCTGGCAATCCTCGACCGCGTGGGCGCGCCGGTGTCGCCGGCCGTGCGCCGCTGGCTCGAGTGCGGTCCCGACACGCCGAAGACACTGCCGGCGGACCACGTCGTCCGCCTCGTGTGCAGCGCCGGTGCCGCGGTCGACGCGGCGGTCGCCGCCGGCGACCGCGTGGAGGTGCTCGGACGCGGGTGGACCGGCGACGTCGCCGACGTCGCGCGCCGACTCGCGGCCGCGGCCCGCGCCGCCGCGCGCGATGCGGTCGCGCGCGGCCGCCACGTGCTGCGGGTGGCACAGGGCGAACCGACCGTCGCGCTGCCGCCGCAGCCCGGCCGCGGTGGGCGCGCCCAGCAGACCGCGCTGCTGGTGGCGCGCGCCATCGCCGGAGTCGACCGCGTCGCCGTGGTGTGCGCCGGCACCGACGGCATCGACGGCAATACGACGGCGGCGGGCGCCGTCGTCGACGGCGCGACGTGGGCCGCCGCGGGCCCGGATCCGGCGGCGGCGCTCGCGCGCTGCGACGCCTACGGCGCGCTCGACGCCGCCGATGCGTTGATCGTCACGGGCCGTACCGGCGTCAACTGCGCCGACCTGTTCGTGGTCGCCGCCGTGCCGTGACCGCACCGGGGCGGCGCGCTCACGCCCGGCGCACCCACGCGCCCAGCCAGTTGGCGAACACGCGCTGGCCGGCGGGGGCGTCGCGGGCGCGGGCGAGGGCAGCATCCGCGTCCGGCAGGATGTCGGCGCGCGCGCGCACGTAGTCGCGCACGATCGCGGCCGTGAACTCTGGATGAAACTGGACCCCGCGGATCGCGTCTCCCGCGGCGAGCGCCTGCACGGCCGTGGCGCGGTTGCGGGCCAGCACCCGCACGCCGTTGGCGGCCGACAGCGTGTCTGGATCGACGGCGTCGGCGTGACTGAACTGGACGCAGAACGCGTCGGGCAGGCCGCGAAACAGCGGGTCGCGGCGGCCGTCGCCGGTGAGTTCGATCTCGTGGGTCGCGATCTCCCAACCGGACGGGTTCGCGGTCACCGACCCGCCGAACGCGGCCGCGATGAGTTGATGACCGAAGCACACGCCGAGGACCGGCGTGCCCACGCGGGCCGCCTCGCGGATCGTCTCGACGGCGGCCTCCATCCACGGCTCCGGCGCGGTGACGGACGCGGGCGAGCCGCCGACGACGATGCCGGCATAGTCGCGCACCGGCGGCGGCGACGTGGCCTGCACGCCGTCGTAGACGGCGAGATCGACGCCCTCGGGTTCGCACAGGCGGCGAAACCACGCGGGGAAGCGACCGTGGACGGCGGCGACCGGCGGAGGCGGTTCGCCGACATTGTAGAGCAGCACGACCGGCGGCACGGCTCGACTGTACCCGGGCCGCGCGCCGCGCGCACGCGCGGGGCCCGGCAAATGCGCGGCCGTCAGCCGGCCGTGGACAGCCGCCGGAGCCGGCCGGGCACCGAGTCGACCGGCAGCCGGCTCACGCGGATGGTGCGAGTCGGTTGCAACAGCACCGTTGCGCGACCAACGACCGGTTCGCCGCGATCGCCGCGGGCGACGTACGCGCTCACGACCTGCACCGTCTCCGCGAGCCGGCGAAAGCTGGCGGGTTCGGGGCCGACCGCTCGCAGCGCGGCTTCGAGCCGGCCGGCGGCGCCTTCGTAGGAGCCGAGTTGGCGCGCCAGCCGGGCCGACTCGACGGCCAGCGTTTCGTCCGCGTCGAGCGCGCCGAAGCGTCGGGCGATGGCGACGACGTCGGCGGCGTCGACGACGTCGAGCGGGTGGGGCATGTCGGTGTGCGGCGACGTGGCGACCGGCGCCGTGCGGTCGCGGCAAACGCGCAGACCGTAGCTGTGGTGGTCGACGACGCTGTCGCGGTCGGCCGGGTCGAACGAGCGGTCGTGGTCGACGCGGTACGGGCCGATGCGAACGGTGGCCCCCGGATCGAGCCACGCCGAGTGAACGTGAGCGCCTTCGTCGATCTCGATGCCGACCGCCACTTCGACGCCGTGGTCGTCGAGGTAGGCGAAGCCGGTGCGCCGAAGCGTGTAGACCGCGTCGAGCGGCAAAGGGCCGAAGTGGGGCGGGTCTCCCTCCCCGTAGACGACGGCGCCGGCGCGGCGCAGCACGACGAGCGGCTCCGGTGCGCCGACGGTGACCTCGAGGTCGCCGCCGTCGTCGATCCATTCCGCGGCGGCGGGGCCGAGTCGTGCGTCGTGCGTCGTGCCGGGAACGCGCACGGCGTAGCCGACGTCGCCGCGACGTTCGAGCCGCGCGGCGACGCGGACCGGCGAACGATCGCCGCGTTCGTCGGCCGCCCAGCCGTCGATGACCGGGGCGCGCAGCACCCGGCGGCGCAGCCGTCCCGTGACGAACTTCTCGTTCAACCCCACCGTGTGTATCGTACACGCCATGCGGATTCGCTACGACATCGCGGTGCCGCGGCCGTCGTCCCACGTCGCGGACGTCGCGGTGACCGTGTCCGAGGTGCGGGCGGCGAGCGTGGACCTCGCGATGGCGGCGTGGTCGCCCGGCTCGTACCTGATCCGAGACTACGCCCGCCACGTGATGGACGTGACCGCGGGCGGCGCGCGCATCGACAAGGTCGACAAGCAGACCTGGCGAGTCGAAGTCGGCGACGCCGGCGAGGTGACGGTTCGCTACCGCGTGTACGCGCACGAACTCACCGTGCGCACCAACCACATCGACGCGACGCACGCGTTCTTGCACGGCCCCGCCACGTTTCTGTACTGCCCGGACGCGATGGGCGCGGTCGACGGGCCGATCGAGGTGCACGTATCGCCGCCGGCCGGCTGGCGGGTGCACACGGGGCTCGCCGGCGGCCCGGTGCGGTTCGCGGCGGCCGACGTCGACGAGCTGCTCGACTGCCCGATCCACATGTCGGCCGCCGATCCGATCGCGTTCGAGGCGGCCGGCGCGCCGGCCGAGCTGGTCCTGTGGGGCGAGCCGCGCCGCGGCGTCGCGACGATCGACGACCTGGTGGCGGACCTGTCCCGCGTGATGGCGGCGCACGCGGAGCGGTTCGGCGGCGTGCCGTACGACCGCTACCTGTTCTTGCTGATGCTGTCGCCGGGCGGCTACGGCGGCTTGGAGCACCGCAACTCCTCCGCCAACCTGAACACCCCGTTCGCGCTCGAGACGCGCGACGGCTACGAGGCGCTGTTGGAACTGCTGTCGCACGAGTACTTTCACGTGTGGAACGGCAAGCGCATCCGGCCGGCCGCGCTGGGCCCGTTCGACTACAGCCGCGAGGCCTACACCCGAGCCCTGTGGGTGCAAGAGGGGATCACCAGCTACTACGACCGCCACACGCTGTGCGCCGCGGGCGTGCAGGCGCCGGAGCGGTATCTGAAGAAGCTGGCGGAGGAGTGGGGCAAGCTGCAGCGCGTGCCCGGCCGGCGCCGGCAGTCGCTCGAGCAGGCGTCGTTCGACGCGTGGATCAAGCTGTACAAGCCGGACGAGTCGACGGTGAACACGACCGTGTCGTACTACCTCAAGGGTGGCCTGGTGGCGCTGTGCCTCGACGCGGCGATCCGCGACGCGACCGGCGGCGCGCGCACGCTCGCGGACGCGGTGCGGCGGTTGTGGGAGCGCTACGGCCGCGCACCGCGCGGCTATGCCGACGCCGACGTCCAGGCCGAGTTCGAGGCCGCGGTCGGCGCGCCGTTGGCCGAGCCGTTCGACCGGTGGATCCGCGGCACGGAGGATCCGGACCTGGCCGCCGCGCTGGCCGCGGCGGGGCTGGAGCTGCGCGCGTCGTTCGACCCGGAGCCGGCGGCCGGCGGCCCGCCGGCGTGGCTCGGCGTCGCGCTCAAGTCGGACGCGGCGGTCACCGCGGTGCTCGACGGCGGACCCGCGGCGGCCGCGGGCGTCGCGGCCGGCGACGAACTCGTCGCGATCGACGGCTATCGCGTCCGGTCGGACGCGGACGTGCGCGCCCGGCTCGCGCCGGCCCGGCCCGGAGACAGGGTGCGGTTGGCGGCGTTCCGGCGCGACCAACTGGTCGACCTCGCGGTCGAACTGGGCGCGGCGCCGCCGAACCGCTTCGAGATCGCGTCGGTCGCCACGCCGACGGAGGCGCAGCGCGAGCGATTCCGCGCGTGGCTCGGCCAGCCGCTGCCCGCGGACGGCGTGCGCGCGGCGGCCACGATCGCCGGCTGGTGCTGATCGCGCCGGACGGGCGTCACGGCGCCAGGCCGACGAGCGCCTCGACGTCTGCGACGGCGGCGAAGCCCTGGCGCGTCGCGCCGCCGGGGACGTACACCACGCCGTCGACCGCGGCCGCGCCCATCCCGTGCCGCGGCGTCGGCGGTGGCGGCAGGGCCGTCCACGCGTCGGCCGCGGGGTCGTACAGCTCCGCGGCCGCGAACACGCCCGACGGCGCGTCCGGGTTGCCCTCGCCGCCGACGACGGCGATGCGCCCGCCGACGGTCGCGGCCGCGCAGCCGCCGCGCGCGGTCGGCAGCGGTGCGCGCGGCGTCCACCCGCCGCCGGGCGCGTAGGCGTCGACCCGGTCGGACACGGCGTCGATCGCGCCGTTGCGGCCGCCGATCGCGTACAGCACGCCGTCGACCGCGGCGCCCACGAGGTGGTCGCGCGGGGCCGGCAGCGGCGGCAGGTCGGTGTCCCACGTGTCCGCGTCCGGATCGTAGGCGGACACGTCGGCGACCGCCTGGCCGCCGCGCAGACCGCCCGCCACGTAGATGCGGCCGTCGACGGCGGCCGTCGCCGCAGCGCCGCGCTCGGTGCCGGCCGGCATCGGCGTCCGCGGCGTCCACGCGTCGGCCGCCGGGTCGTACGCCCACACGTCGCCGATCGCGACGAAGTCGAAGCCGTCGAGGACCATCGCGCCGACCACGTAGACGCGGCCGCCGACCGCGGCGACGTTGGCGTGGTGGACCGGGCGCGGCAGCGGCGCCGCGCGCGACCACGTGTCGGTGGCCGGGTCGTACACCCGCACGGCGTCCGATAGTTGCAGCGACGCGTCGAAGCCGCCCAGCGCGTAGACGCGCCCGCCGGCCGCGACGACGCCGATCTCCTGCGCCGGCTGGTCGAGCGACGCGCGCCGCTCCCACCGCACGCCCG
>RFGE01000189.1 GCA_003696105.1 Deltaproteobacteria bacterium
GCACCGCGCCTCGCATCTCGCCCCCTCGCGGGCGCGCCGGCGCGCACCAGCCCGCCGGAAGCGGTCAGCGCGCCGGGCCGCGCGGGTGGCAGGACCAGCAGCCGAACCCCGCCGGCTCGGCCTCCGTCCACTCCGGCAGGCCGAGCAGCCGCGCCATCTCCGGCTTGACGACGTCCTTCATGAACGCGACGACGCGCGGGTGGCGCGCCGCGTAGTCCGGCCAACCGGCGCCGAAGTCGAGGGCCGGCAACTCCGGGTTGGGCATCGCGAACGTCCCGTCGACCGCGCCGTCGCCGTGGCACGTAAGGCAGGTCGGCTTGGCGTATCGGTCGGGGTCGAACGCGCGGAACGCCTCCGCCATGCGCGGCATCACGAGGGTCTTCATCACGTCCAGCCGCTCGCGCCGATCCATGGCCGCCCACGGCTTGTCGCGACCGGGTACCGGCCGCGCGGCCGTCGCCGCGGCGGGCGTGGCGTGCGCCGGACCGCCGGCCGCCGAGCCCCCCGGCGCGGCCGGCGCCGCGCTCGTCGGCGTCGCCGTCGCCGGCGGCGGCGGCGCGGCCGGACGCGCCGGAACCGAGCCGCACGAAGCGGCCGCCCACAGCGCAACCCCCGCGCTGCACGCGGCCGCCGTCCTCGACCCTCTCGACAGACGACGCGGCATGCGGGCAGTGTCGCGCGGCGCGCCCGCCATGTCGACCCGCCGCGCCGCTGAAGCCGGGAGCTGACGGCGCGCTCCGACCCGCGTATTCTGGCCGAGCCATGCGCAGCCGCCCGCTCGCCGCCCTGCTCTCGCCGTCCGCCTGCCGCGGCGTCGCCGCCGCGCTCGCCGCCGCGCTCGCCGCGTGCGCCGGCGACGCCGGTCCGACCGCCGACGCGGGCGCGGGCCCGAGCGCGGCGCTGTTCGAGGTGCCGCGCGCCGGCGGCCCGCCGCCATCCGGCTTCTACGCGCTGCCGTTTCCCAACGACATCCGCGCCGGCGACGACGGGCGCATCGATCTGGCCGACTACGTGCGCCCCAACGCGCTCATCGACAACTACATCGAGGCGATCGCCGCCGAACAGCGGTTCTTCAGCGTCAACGCGCCGGTGTTCTTTCGCTTTACCGCGCCGATCGATCCCGCGTCGCTGCCTGCGGATCCGGCGGCCGCGGCGGCGGACGGCGCGTCGGTGTACCTGGTCGACGTCGACCCCGACTCCCCCGAACGAGGCGAGCGCAGGCCGCTGCGGTTCCGGTTCGAGCACTACCCCGGCGAGACGATCGGCGCCGACTGGCTCGCCGTATTGCCGTACCCGGGTTTCGTGCTGCGCGAGCGCACGACCTACGCCGCCGTCGTCACGCGCCGCGTCCGCGCGGCCGACGGCTCGCCGGTCGCGCGCCCGCCCGACCTCGACGCGATCCTCGCCGACGCCGCACCGGCCGACCCGGACCTGGCGCGCGCGCACCGGCTGTACGCGCCGCTGCGCGCTTGGCTCGACGAGCCCGGCGGCGACGAGCGCGCCGACGTGGCGTCTGCCGCGGTGTTCACGACCGCCGACGTCACCGGCCCGATGACGCGGCTGCGACAGGCGGCGCTCGCGGTCGCGCCGCCCGCGCTGCGCGACCTCGCGCGCGTCGACGAGCGCACCGATTTCTACCTGTACGACGCCGCCTACGACGCGCCCAACTTCCAGGCCGGCGACGTGCCCTACATCCCCGACGGCGGCGCCATCGTGACCGACCCGGCGACCGGACTGCCCGCAGTCCAGCGCATGGAGCCGATGCGCGTCGCGTTCGCGATCCCGAAGGGCACGCCGCCGGCGGACGGGTGGCCGATCGTGTTGTACGCCCACGGCACCGGCGGCGACTACCACACGTTCGTGCGCAACGGCGTCGCCGCCGAACTGACCCGCCGCGGCCTTGCCGTCGCCGGCATCGATCAAGTGCTGCACGGGCCGCGCAACCCGGGCACATCGCCGGAGATCGCGTTTTTCAACCTGCAAAACCCACAGGCCGCTCGCAACAACACCCTGCAGGGCGCGGTCGACAACGTGACGCTGCTGCGCCTCGTGACGGCCGTCGACGTCGCCGACGGCGACGCCATACTGCGATTCGATGCCGGCCGCGCGATGTTCTTCGGCCACAGCCAGGGCGGCCTCACCGGCCCGCCCTGGCTCGCGGTCGAGCCGTCAGTGCGCGGCGCGGTGCTCAGCGGCGCCGGCGGCTTGCTGTACCTGTCGCTGCTACACAAGACCGAGCCGGTCAACATCCCCGATCTGCTCGCGGTGTTGATCCGCGACGTGCCCCTCGACGAGTTCAACCCGGTGCTGGCGATGCTGCAGATGTGGCTCGACGGCTCCGATCCCGCGTCCTACGCGCGGCTGCTGGTGCGGGAGCCGCCGCAGGGAGGCGACGCCAAGTCGATCTTCCAGTCCGAGGGCCTGCCGGACCGCTTCACGCCCAACCCGGCGATCCGCGCGTTCGCCGTCGCGATGGCGATCCCGCCGATCGAGCCGGTGATCGAGCCGATCGACGGCCTGGCGCTGCGCGGCCTCACGCCGCTCGCGCCGCCGGTCGCCGGCAACGCCGGAGGCGCGACGGCCGGCCTGCTTCAGTACGACGAAGTGCCCGGGTCCGACGGCCACTTCGTCGTGTTCGACCGCGAGGACGCACGCCGCCAATCGGCCGAGTTCCTCGCGACGCTGGCGGCCGACGGGGTCGCCACGATCGTCGCGCCGTGACCGCCGCGGGCCGCCGCGCGCTCACACGAGCAGCTTGCGGGCGGCCTCCGCGAGTTTGTTCGCGGCGTCCGGGGTGTCGGCGTCGGGCCGCGGCGGCACCGCGAGCCCGCGCTGCACCGCCGGCCGCGCCGCAATCGCTTCGAGCCAACGGCGCAAGTGGTCGAGGCCGTCGATGTCGATCCCGCTCCACTCGTACGTCCGCGCCCAGCAGAAGTTCGCGATGTCGGCGATCGAGTAGTCGCCCGCCAGGTAGTCGCCACGAGACAGTTGCTTGTCCAACACTTCGAGCAGCCGGCGACTCTCGCGCTGGTAGCGCTCGATCGCGTAGGGGATCTTTTCCGGCGCGTAGCGGTAGAACACGTTGGCCTGGCCCATCATCGGCCCGACCCCGCCCATCTGGAACATCAGCCACTGCAGGACCCGCGACCGCCCCTTGCGGTCGGCCGGCATCAGCCGCCCGGTCTTCTCGGCCAGATAAACGAGGATCGCTCCCGACTCGAACACGACGAATCCATCCTCGTCCTCGTCGCGGATGACCGGAATGCGGCCGTTCGGGTTGAGTTCGACAAACCAGGGCTGCTTTTGCTCGCCGGCCATCAGATCGATCGCCCGCACGCGATAGGGAAGCTGCAGTTCCTCGAGCGCAACGGAGATCTTGTGGCCGTTGGGAGTCGGCGCGGTGAACAACTCGATCATGTCTCCTACCGTAGCGCGTGCGCCGCCGCCGCGACAGCGCGGCCGCGCAACCCGGCCGAACTGGACCGGCGCGGAGACGCACCACCCGCGGCGCGGCCACCGCGGCGGTCGCGGTCCGGCCGCGCGCGTATACTTGCGCCATGCGCGCGCTGGTCGTCACCCAACCCGGGCCGATCGCGAACCGGCCGCTGGTCGCCGCCGACCTGCCCGACCCGGTGCCGGGGCCGGGCGAGCTGCGCGTGCGGGTGCGCGCGTGCGGCGTGTGCCGGACCGATCTGCACGTCGTCGAGGGCGACCTCCCGCCCGTGCGCGACCGCGTCATTCCCGGCCACCAGGTCGTCGGCGTGGTCGACGCCCTCGGGCCGGGCGCACGCCGGTTCCGCGTCGGCGACCGCGTCGGCATCGCGTGGCTGCGCAGCGTGTGCGGCGCGTGCGACGCGTGCGCTGCCGGCCGCGAGAACCTGTGCCCGAACGCGCAGTTCACCGGCTACCACGCCGACGGCGGCTACGCCGAGTACGCGGTCGCGCCCGAGGCGTTCGCCTACACCATCCCGGATGCGTTCACCGACGTCGAAGCGGCGCCGCTGTTGTGCGCGGGCATCATCGGCTACCGCGCGCTGGCGCGCGCCGCGTTGCCGCCGAGCGGTGCGCTCGGCCTGTACGGCTTCGGCGCATCGGCCCATGTCGTGCTGCAACTCGCCCGCCATCGCGGCGCGACCGTCTACGTCGCGACGCGCGGACGGTCGCACCGCGCGCTCGCCGTCGAGTTGGGCGCCGCGTGGGCCGGCGCGGTCGACGAGCCGCCACCGGCGCCGCTCGACAGCGCCATCGTGTTCGCCCCGGCCGGCGCCGTCGTGCCGCCGGCGCTGCGCGCGCTGAAGCCGGGCGGCACCTGCGCGCTCGCCGGCGTGACCATGACCGACCTGCCGGCGATGGCCTACGAGCCGCACCTGTTTCGCGAAAAGACGCTCACGAGCGTCACCGCGAACACGCGCGCCGACGGCGAAGCGCTGCTGCGCGAGGCGGCGGCGATCCCGGTTCGCCCGCGGGTGGCGACCTACCCGCTGGAGGCGGCCCCCGACGCGCTCGCCGACCTGGCCGGCGGCCGGATCGACGGCGTCGCGGTGCTCGTCGTAGACGGCGCGACGTGACCGCACCGCGCGCGCGTCAGCACGGGCGCGGCTCGCCGGCGCACAACAGGTCGACGACCCAGCGGGCGTAGGCGCGGCGGTGCCGCTGCGGCGCGATCTCGAGCCGGAGCTGTACGCCGAACGCATCGTCGCGACGCCACGCGACCCGGCCGGGCAGCTCGAGTTCGACGCCGCCTGCGACGAACTGTACGGTGACCTGCGCGTCGGGCGCGACGGGCCCGTTCGACTCCTCGCACACGAGGCCGAGCCCGCCGGGCGACACCTCGCGCACCACCACCGGCAGGTCGCGCCGCGTTCGATGGATATGCATCGAACCGGCTTGTTCGAACGGAACACGCGGGAACTTCCGGCGGGATGGCGCGTTCACACCTCCGTTGTATCCCCGCGCGGCCGCGCGGGGAAGCGAAACCGATAATCGCCGGTTTCCTCGTAATGCACGTTACCCGACCGAGCCTACGTGATCGCCACACTCGGTGTGCACCCGGACCGCGGCGGTCGCGATTCGCCGGCGACGCGCCGGTCCGCCCCCGTCACCCGGCCCGCCGCCGCCGGCTCACGAATACCCGCGTCCGGCCGTCGCCGCGGGGGCGTGACGGCCGCGGCGGCGCCGGGATCGGCTCGGCCGGCGTGTCGAACAGCGACGCGCAAAACGCGCGCACACGCGCGGGCACGGGCGACGCGCGCAGCTCGGTTGCCACCGTCTCCAGCGCCGCGGCCAGGTCGTTCGCGTCGCGAAACCGATCGTCGGCGCGGCGCGCGACCGCGCGGCGCACGACCGACTCGAGCGGGCGCGGGTAGTCGGCGCGCACGTCCGACGGCCGCGGCAGCGCGCCGCGCGCGATGCGGGCGACCGGTTCGCCGGCGGCGAACGCGCGCTCGCCGGTGGTGAGTTCGAACAAGATCGCGCCGAGGCTGTAGACGTCCGCCCGCGCGTCCCCGCGCGCGCCGGCGAGCAGTTCCGGCGCGGAGTAGCGCGTCGCGGTGATCACCGCGCGGCCGGCGACGTCGTCGCAGCGGGCGGCGCCCCAGTCGACCACGGCGACGTCCCCGTCGTCGGACACGAGGACGTTCGACGGCGTGACGTCCCGGTGGACGACGCCGCGCGCGTGCGCGTGGCGCAGCGCCTCGGCGGCCCGGTGGACCACGGCGAGCGCCACCTCGTCGGGAACGCGCCGGCGGCGCAGCGCGGCGCTCGCGGCGATCGCCTTGAGCGTCCGGCCGGCGACGTAATCGAACGCGATGTAGAACCGGCCGCGGTCGTCGCCGCAGTCGACCACGCGGGGGATCGCCGGGTGCGCGAGGGCGGCGGCCACTTGCGCCTCGCGGATGAACGCGCGCAGCCGGTCCCCGGCGACCGCCGCCTCGGGCGCGATCACCTTGACCGCGGCCCGCAGGGCGACACCGGCGGCGGTGGCGCGCTCGGCGAGCCACACGTCGGTCGACCGGCCACGGGCGAGAATGCGGCGGGGGATGTAGGGGCCGAACGGCTGCATGGCGCGGTCCGGCGGCGACGACCAGGACTGCAACACGGCGGCCAACGCGCGCGCACGCAAGTTCGGCCAGTTGGCGGCGCGCGCGTGGTGCCCGGGGGCCGCGGGGCGGGGAATTTCCTCGCAGCCGGTGCCGCCCCGCGCGCGCCGTTGCCCCGCCGGGGTTGCCGCTCGGTGGGCGGCGCGGCCGCGACCCCGCGAATTGGCCGCTCGGCGGCGTTCGCGCAATACTGCGGGCGGCGATGGGGGCGCCCACGCATTGACAGCGGGCCGCCGGCGAGTCGCGGCGGTCGCGGCGGTCGCGGCGTGCACCGCAGCGGCGGCAGCGCGCGCCGGTGGGGACGCCGCGCGCGTCACCGGCGCGGTGTTCGTCGACGGGCCGGCGCGCGACGGCGCGTTCGATCCGGCGAGCGGCGACCTGCCGCTGGCCGGGTACCGGGTCGAGGCGGTCGACGCCGCGGCGCCCGGCGTCCCGGTCGCGTCGACCGTCACGGGCCGCGACGGCCGCTACGCCCTCGAGGGACTCGCGCCCGGCCGCTACCGTCTGCGCGTGCTGTCGCCGACCGGCGTCGAACTGGCCGAGTCGCCGCCGGTCGACCTGACCTCCGGCGGCACCGCGCGCGATCTGCGGGTCGATCCGACCGGTCGCGTCTACGACGCGGTCACCGGCGCGCCGGTCGCGGGCGTGCGCGTGCGCGTCGAATACGACGGCGGCGGCCTGGTGCCCGCAACCGCCATGGGCCTCGGCCAACAGGGACAGGTGACCGCCGGCGACGGCATCTACCGCGTCGACTTGCCGCCGGGCCGCTACCGCCTGGCGCTCGACACGTCGCAAGTGGCGTACGCCGCGCCGTCGCTGCGCATCCCGCCGCGGCCCGGATTCGCGCCCGCGGGTCCGGTCGTGACGTCGCCGCTGCCGGAGGTCGACGGCGACACCACCTATTACTTGCAGTTCGATCTGCAACGGCCGGGAGACGCGGTGTTCAACAACCACATCCCGGTCGACCCGCTCGCCGCGCGCGTCGTCCTCACCAAGCGCGCCGATCGCCCCGCCGCCGCGCCCGGCGACGTCGTCGCGTACACGATCGCGGTCGCCAACCGCACGTCGCGCGACCTGCGCGGCGCGAGCGTGCTCGACACGCCGGCGCAGGGCCTCGCCGTCGTGCGCGACAGCGCGCGCGCGGCGATCGCGGGCCGGCCGGTGGCGGCCGCGGTTCGATTCGACGGCGGCCGATCGCGCCGGATCGCGCGGTTCGGACCGTTCGACCTGCCGGCGGGCGCGACCCTCGAACTCACGTATCACGCGGTCGTGGGCAGCGACGTCCGCCCCGGCGACCTCGACAACCGCGCGGCCATGGTCGACGCCGCGGGCGTGAGGCTGTCGACCGTGTCGGTCGCGCGCGTGCGCGTCGCGGCCGATCCGGACTTCGACGAGGGCCTCGCGGTCGGCCGCGTGTTTTGCGACGACGACGGCGACGGGCTCCCGAGCGCGGGCGAGCGCGGCGTATTCGGCGCGCGCGTATACATCGACACCGGCTCCTACGCGCGCACCGACGCCGACGGCCGCTTTCACCTGTCGCAGATCCGGCCGGGCGTCCACGTCGTCAAGCTCGACGCCGACAGCCTCGCCGGGGGGACGCCGCGAGGAGATCCGGCGCGGCCGATCCATTTCACGGCCGGTCTGCCGGCGCGGGTGGACCTGCCGGTCCGCTGCGCCGGCGAGGTCGTGCGCCGCGGCCACCCGGCGATGACCGTGCGCGACGCCGCCGGACGAGGCGAACCGCCGGGGCGGCGCGTCACGGTGTCCGGCTCCGTGCGCGACGCGACGGTCGCGATCGACGGCGTGCCGGTCGCCTTGCCCGGGGCGGCGGTCGTGCCGGCGGACGGCCGGTTCTTGCTGCGCCACGGCGCGCCGCCCGGGGTCGCGCCGCGCGAGTGGGTGCTGGCCGTGTCCCGCCACCGGCCCGACGGCTCGTTCGAGCGGACGGTTCGCCAGTGGCGCGGCGCCGGCGCGCCGCCTCCGCGGGTCGACTTCGACGGGCGCGACGACGCGGGCGCGGCGCTGCCGCCCGGCCTGTACAGCGCCCAGCTCGCGGTCGCGTACGCAGGCGACGACGCCATGGCGGTGAGCCGCCGGGCGCCGTTTGCGATCCAACCCGACGCACCGCCGGCGCCGCCGGCGCCGGAGCCGGAAGTGTGGCGCGGCGATCTGTTTCGCGGCGGGCGGCGGCCGCGAGCCACGGCCGAGCTGCGCCGACGCGTCGCGGCGGTCGTCGCGCGGCTGCGCCCCGGCGACCGCGTCGCGGTCGAAGTGCACGCGGACGGGGCCGGCGACCGGCTCGCGGCGATGGCGCGCACGGCGCGGGAGGCCAAGCTCGTCGCGGAGCTGTTCGCGGCCGCCGGCGTCGCCCCCGACCGCATCACGGCGCGCGGCCGCGGGGCGGCCGAGTTGCTCGCCGATCCCGGGGACGCCGCCGGCCGCGATCGCAACCGGCGCGTGGTCGTGGCGATCGTGCCGGCCGCCCGGCCGACGGCGCGTCCGGCCGCGCACGTCGACGTGCCGAAGGCCCTGCTCGACGGTCGCGACGCGCGCGCGACCGTCGCCGGCCAGCCGGTGCCGATCGATGCGGACGGTCGCTTCGAGGTCGTCGCCGAGCTGCCGGCGTGCGTCGAGGTCGGCGCCGCCGACGGCCGGCTGTCGATGCTGTGCATACAACGACCTCCGGACGGGCCGCCCGCCCGCGAACTGGCGATCCGCGGCGACCTGACCACCGGCACCGTCGTCATCGGAGGACGCGAGGTCGAACCGCAGCTGTTCGCCGTCGACCTCGCGATCACACGCGCCGCAGGTGGCCTCGACCTCGCGCCGCGCATCCCGGCCCGCCTGCCGGTGGCGGCGTGGCGCGTCGTGATCCGCGCGGCCGACGGCGCGGTCATCCGCGACGCCCGGCACCCCGGCCCGCCGCCCCCGGTGATCGAGTGGGACGCGCGCCCGCTCGTCGCGGGCCGTTCGTACACGGCGGAGCTGTGGGTCGAGGTCGCGAACGGCGTGGTGGCGGCCTCGCCGAGGCGCCCGTTCGTGTACGACCCGCCTCCGGCAGTGGAGGACCTGCCGGCCCTCGCGATTCGAGGCCGCCTGTTTCGCAGCCGCGGCCGCCGACTGCGCGCGCGGTTCGCCAACCATCTGTCGCGGATCGTCGCCGCGCTCGCGCCCGACGAACGCATCGCTCTGTCGCTGCAGGTCGCCGTGCCGGCCGACGCGCCGATCTCGGAACAGCGGTTGGCCGTCGCGGTGCGCGCCCGCGCGGTGCGGCGCTATCTCGACCGACTCGGCCTTCCCGCGGATCGCTATCGGCTCGACGCCGCGCCCGCGCGCGACCGCGGCGACGCGCTGCGGGTCGGCCGACTCGGCGCGCGGCCGCCGCCGCCCGCCGCACCCGCCGCCGCGCCGTCGCTGGTCGTCGCCGGCCAGCCGATCGCCACCGACGGCAGTGCGATCGACGCGCGCGTCACCGTGCCCGCCGGCGAGGACGTCACCGTCGAGATCGCGCTCGCCAGCGGCGCGCGCGCTCACCTCACCGTGCCGCCGCCGCCGCGCGCCGCGCGCCCGGCCTCGGTTGCCGACGACGCGCCGGCGACCGGCGCCGCGACCGAGCCCGCGGCGTGGGCCGACGCCGCCGACGTCGCCATCGAGTTGCCGCCGGCCGGAACGACGCTGCGCGCGCGCGCGCTGCCGGTCCGCGGCCGGGTCCACCCCGGCAACCGCCTCACGATCGACGGCCGCGCGATCGACGTTGCGGCCGACGGGCGGTTCGCCGCGATCGTCGAGCTCCCCGCCGGCGCCCACACCCTGCGCATCGAATCGACCGACCGCGACGGCTACGTCGCTGAGATCGAATGGCCGGTGCGCGTCGCCGCATCGGCGACGTTCGTCCTCGGGCTGGCCGAAGCCGCCGCCGTCGCCGGCTACGACAGCCTGCGCGGCGCGTCCGCCGACGATGCGTGGATCGACGGCATGACCGATGCGACGACGATCGCCATCGGACCAGTGCGCCTGCACGGTCGCGCCGCGCTGTACGTCGTGAGCCGTCTGCGCGACGTGCGCGTCACCGCGCACGTGGACACGGCGCGCCGGGCAGCCGGCGCGCCGCTCGGCGAGCAGGTGATCGACCCGGCCCGCGGCTGGGCCACGTTCGGCGATGACGCCGCCGAGGTGCGCGACGCGCAGGCGCGCGGTCCGATCTATCTGCGCGTCGAAGACGGCCGCGGCGGTTCGGCGACCGTCGGCAACATCCGCACCGGCGTCCGCGGCGGCGACCTGCTGCGCTTCTCTCGTACCGTATACGGTGCCGAGGTCGACGTCGACGCGGTCTCGGTCGGCGCGCACACGGTCAGCGCCCGCGCGTTCACGGCGTTCGACACCGCCGGCCTGTCACGTGCGATCGACCTGTTTCGCGCGACCGGCGGATCCCTGTACTACCTGCGCCACGCTCACGTCGCCGAAGGCTCCGAACGCGTCCGCATCGTCGTGCGCGATCGCGACAGCGGCCTCATCGCGAGAGAGCGCGTCGCCGTCCGCGACGTCGACTACACGATCGACTACCCGTCGGGCCGGGTGCTGTTCCACTCGCCGATCGCGTCGGTCGCGGACTCCGGCTGGCTCCTCGACAACCTCGACCGCGGTGCGAGCCCGCTCGACGGCCACCCGGTCTACGTCGAGGTCACCTACGAGCACGAAGACGGCGGTGCCGGCGGACCGCCCGCCGGCGCATACGTACGCGATCGCATCGGCGACGTGGCGATCGGAGCGGGCGTGGTGACCGAGGGGCGCGACGGGGATGCGTACATGCTGTGGGGCGCCGACGCGCAGTGGACGGTCGGTCCGCACTCGCGCGTGCGCGCCGAAGTCGGCGCGTCGCGCGCGGCCGATGCGTCGAACGCGGTGTCGTCGGACGGCGGCTTGACGTTCGCACCGGCGGGCACGGCGACCGCGGCCTACAACCTGGCGTGGAAAGTCGCCGCGGAATTCGCGGTCGGAGCGGCGACCACCGCGCGACTGCACGCGCAGCAGATCGACAGCGGGTTTTCGTCTGGCGCGACGCTACTCGAACAGGGGCGCACGAAACTGGGCGGCGAGGTGGTCCGCCGCATGGGCGACGGCGCACTGGCGGTGCGCCACGAGACGGATGTCGGCGCGGTCGACGACCGCACGAGCGCCCGCACGGCCGCGCAGTGGAGCCGGCGCCACGGCCCGTGGCGCTTCGCGGTCGAGTTCGGCCATCATTACGTCGACGGCGCCGGGGCCCACGACGCCAACCGAGCCGGGATCGGCGCGCGCGCGGCGCGCCGCCTGTCGGAGCACGTCACGCTGCGGGCGGGACAGGAGGTTCAGGTCGCGCTATCCGGTGACGACCCGCAACTGCGCGGCGTCGCCGACGGCGCCGTCGCCACCGCCGGCGCCGACATCGAGGTCGCGCCCGGCGTGGTCGTGTCGGCCGACGAGGCCGTGCGGTTCAACGGCGACAACGCCACCCGCGTCGGCCTGACCGCGCCGCTGGGCGACGGCGGTTCGATGTACGTGCGCCAACAGATCGGCGCGGCCGGGGACGGCGGCGCCACGGCCGCCACGATCGTCGGCGCGTCCGACCGCGCGGGCCGCTCCGGCCGCAGCTACGGCGAATATCGGGTCGAGGACGGACCGCTCGGCCGCCGCAACCGCGCGGTGTTCGGCCTCGGCCACGGTTGGCGCGTGGCCCGCGGCGTGCAGATCGGCCTCGGCTACGAACACCAACAGGTGTTCGGCGGCTTTTCGCCCGACGGCGCGCCGGTGGGCGACCAGCGGCGCGACGTCGCCAGTGCGCGCGCCGCGATCACGCGGTGGCGCGGCGTCGTCGCCGGCGCGCGCGCCGAACTGCGTTGGGACGAGGGCGACACCGTCGACCGCGTTCAGCTCGTCGCCGGCGCCGGGGCCACCGCCGCGGTCACGCGCGAGATCACGGCGCTCGCGCGGATCCGGCTGCTGCGCACGGTCGACGCCAGCAACCAAAAGTTGCCATATCAACCGGAACACCTGCCAGACCGGTTCGATGCGGCCGACCACACCCACATCGTCGCCGGTTGGGCCTACCGGCCGCTCGGGGCCGCGTGGCTCACGCTGTTCGCCCGCTACGCCTACCTGATCGACCAGCGACCGACCGACCGGGCGGGCGGCACGCCGGTGACCACGAGCCACGCGGCGGCCCTCGCGCCGATCGTGCGGCTGCCGTGGCGCCTCGAGCTGTCCGGCAAGCTCGCGTGGAAGAAGACGCGGCTGCAGACCCCGGAGCCCGCCGCCAGCCCCGTCGCCGCGCCGGCCGTCACGCGCACGGATGCCGTGCTCGCGCTCGCGCGACTCGCCTATCGCGTGGCCGGCAACTGGGAGGTCGCCGGCGAGGTCCGCCGGCTGTACGCCGGCCGGCCGGGGCGCGCCGCCAGCGCGCGAGACGGCACGCTGTGGGAGATCGCGTATACGATCGCGGGGACGCTGCGCCTCGGCCTGGGCTACAATTTCAGTCGATTCTCGGACAACGAGCTGGGAGATCTCGAACGCGACGCGCACGGACCGTTCGTGCGCCTGATGGCGCATTACTGAGCGGAGCGCGCGCGGCGTCCAACCACCGCGAGGAGACATGGCTCGAAAACGCTTGGGTGAAATCTTGATCGAGGCGGGTGTGCTGGACGAAGCGCGCTTGCGCGCAGCGCTGGTCGAGCAACGCCGCTGGGGCGGCCAACTCGGGCGCATCCTGATCGACATGCGCCTGATCTCCGAGGACGTGCTGGTGCAGGCGCTCAGCCGCCAGCTCAACATTCCGGCGGTCAACCTCGATTCGCGCGACATCCCCGACGAGGTGATCGAACTCGTGCCGGGCGACATCGCGGAACAGCACGGGCTGGTGCCGTTCCACCTCGAGGGCAAGTTCCTCGACGTCGCGATGACCGATCCGACCAACCTCGGCATCGTCGACGAGTTACGCATCCGCACCCAGCTCAACGTGCGACCGTACCTCGCCGGCCCCAAGATGATCGAGCGCGCGCTGCGCAAGTACTACGGCCGCGGCAATCCGTCCATGCCGCTGATGCCCGCAGCCGGCGTCGACCCGGCCGTCGCGGTCGATCCCGCGGTGATGACCGACGGCATGCAGCTCGTCGACCTCGAGCGACCGGCGGCGCCGGCCGCCGGGTCGCCGGCGATGACCGCCGCACAGATCCGGGCGCACGGGGCCGCGCTGCACGCGCCGCCGGCGCCGGCCGACGCGGCGATCGCCAACCTGCAGGAGCGCATCGCCAAGCTCGAAGCACTCGTGCACCGCGACGAGGACGTCCTGCGCAAGCTGATGGGCCTGCTCGTCCAAAAGGGCGTGGCGACGCGCGAGGAGATCCTCGCGGCCATCAAGTAGGGCCGCCGGCCGATCCGGTGCCCGGCGGCGGCATCAGCTTGCGCATCGACGCCACGATGTCCCGCAGGCGCATCGGCTTGTCGAGGAAGACGTCGGCCCCCGCGGCGAGCGCCTCGCGGCGGGCCGAGTCGCCACCGGCCGACACCGCGAGGATGGGCATCCGCGCGAGCTTCGGATCGGCGCGCAC
The DNA here is from genome assembly GCA_003696105.1 of Deltaproteobacteria bacterium. Classification (NCBI taxonomy): domain Bacteria; kingdom Pseudomonadati; phylum Myxococcota; class Myxococcia; species Deltaproteobacteria bacterium. Next base: position 13,682 of record RFGE01000189.1, read on the forward strand.
CGCGGCGATCAGCGACGCACCATCCATCACCGGCAGATAGACGTCGACCACGAGCAGGTCGTAATGCGTGCGCGCGAGGCGGTCGAGCGCGTCGCGCCCGTTGGCGGCGGTGTCGAAGTGATAGGCGCGGTCGTCGCCGAACGCGCGCCGACTGCCGCCCGCGACCCCCTCTCGGATGAGCCGCGCGACGTGAGAATTGTCCTCGACGACGAGCACGCGCACGACTGGCACGACGAGGTTCGGATCGCGGGCCCGCAACCGGTCGAGTAGCGGCTGCAGCTCGGCCGACAGCCCCGGGCCGTCGACGAACTCGATGCCGATGCCGCGCTCGTCGTCGCCGGCATCGCGCGTCCACCGCACGACGCCGGGCACGCGGATCGGGGCGACCAGGCCGGGGAACGACAGTCGGAGGACGACCTCCGTGCCGACCGCGAGCCTGCGCGCCGTGCGCACGAACGTGCCGCCCTCCGACAAGTTGGCGGTGAGATCGGCAGACAGGTCGTCGGCCCCGTCGTACTCGACGACCAGAGTCACGGCCTCGCGCCGATGGCGCCGATGGTCAGCGTCGCTCATCCCTCCCGGGTTCCACCGGATATCTTATCAGCATCGGCGCGCGCCCGGATGCCGGCCAGCGCGGCGACCCCGCCGAGCACCGCGACCGCGCCGGCCACCGACAGTCCCACGCGCAGCGATCCGACCCGGTCGGCGATGGCGCCGACGACCGCCGGCGAAAACGCGTCCCCGAGAAAGTGGACGAGGAAAAAGTAGGCGCCGGTCGCGGTGGCGTGCGCGCGCGCGCCGACGACGTCGTGCAGCGCCGCGAGCACGGGCCCGGCGTAAGCCGAGTTGAGCGCCGTACCGAGGCCGAGGCTCACGTACAGCAGCACCAGCGAATTGGTCCACAACCCGAGCGCGACGAACGGCGCGCCGAGCAACGGCCCGAGCCCGACGACGAGCAGCCGGCCGCGCCCCGGCATGCGGCGCTCGAGCCGGTCGGCGAGCACGCTGCCGCCGACCACGCCGGCGATCGCCGCCCCGATCACGACCGGACCGAACGTCGCGCCCACGCGCGCCGACATCGAGGCGTCGCCGCCGTAGTGGTACCGGATGATGAACGGGTGTCCCCAGTACTGGAGGGCGCCGACCATGAACGTGATCAGGATGCCCGCGGCGTAGACGAACGCGACGCCGCGCGCGCCGAACACGAGCCGGAGTTCGGTCGAAAACGGCCGGCGCGGGCCGCGGTCGGCCGCGCGCGAGCGGGGACGCTCGCGGATCGCGAGCGAGGCGGCGGCGAGCGCGAAGCCGGGCGCGCCAACCACGAAGAAGGCCGCGCGCCACCCCCAATACGTGCCGACCACCGAGCCGAGCACGATGCCGAAGCCGCCGCCGAGCACCATTCCGGCCTGAAACACGCCGAGCGCGCGGGCGCGCGCGCCGGTCGAGAACGACTCGCTGATGAGCGCCGTCGCCGCCGGCGCGTAGGTCGCCTCGCCGATCCCGACCGCCGCGCGGCTGGCGAACAGCTGGCCGAACGTCCGCGCGAACCCGGCCAGCGCCGTCGCCGCGCTCCACAGCGCGACGCCGACCGCGATCATCTTGCGGCGCACGAACCGATCGGCCGCGATGCCCAGCGGAATGGACGCGACAGAGTGCACCACCATGAACGCCGACTGAAGCAGGCCCGCCTGGCCGTCGGTCAGGCCGAGTCCTCCGCTCGCGGCCGGCCGCTGCACAAAAACGACCAGGCCCGACAGGACCTGACGGTCGACGTAGTTGAAGAAGTTGACGAGCGCGAGCACCGTGAGGATCGCGTACGGCGACGCGATCCGTCCGTGCGGCGGCTCGTCGGGGGCGGTCATCGGCCGCGCATGATACCGCCAAGCGCCGCGTTACAGCGTCACGACGAACCGCGTTCCGCGGCCGGGCGCGCTATCGACCTCGATCGCGCCGCCGTGCTCGCGAACGATCTGAAGGGTGAGCGCCAGGCCGAGCCCGGTGCCGCGGTCCTTGGTGGAAAAGAACGGGTCGAACACCTTGTCGACCACGTCCGGGGGGATGCCCGGTCCGTCGTCGGCGACCTCGATCTGGACGCGACGGCCGCCGGGCGCCAGCCGGGTCCGCACCGCCACGGTGCCGCCGCCCGCCTCCTCGAGCGCGTCGGCGGCGTTGCGCAGCAAGTTGAGCAGCGCCTGGCGGAGCTGCTGATCGTCCACTTCCACGCGCGGCAGCGCGGTCGCCAACTCCGCGACCACGGTCGCCCCGCGCGCCGCGAGCGGCTCACGCTCGAAGTCCACCAGCTGTTCGACGATCGCGTTGATGTCGTGCGGGTGCAGCTTCGGCTTCGGCAGCCGCGCGAAGTTCAGGTACTCTTCCGTGATCGACGTCAGCCGGTCGACCTCGGTCTGGATGGCGCGGCACAGCGCGCGCGCTTCTCCGGCCGCGTCGCCGCCGAGCGCCGCGAGTTCCTCCTCGAGCAGCTCCGCGTTCAACCCGATCGACGACAGCGGGTTGCGCACCTCGTGCGTGATGCTCGCCGCCATCTTGCCGACCACGGCCAACCGCTCGGACCGCACGAGGTCGCGCTCGCGCGACTCGACGGCGCGGCCCATCACGTTGAACTCGCGGGCGAGTTCGGCGACCTCGGCGGGTCCGCGCTCGTCGATGCGGCTGGCGTAGTCACCGGCGGCGATCCGGCGCGCGGCGAGCTGAAGCCGCTTGAGCGGCAACAGCGATCGCGTCGCCCACACCGCGACCAGCACGCCCAACAGCACGGCCAGCCCGCCGAGTCCCAGCGTGAGTTGCCGCACGTACGACTCGCTCTCCTCGAGGTGCAGCGCCGTCGCCTCGACGATGCGCCGCTGCCACCGCCAGAACCGCGACAGCCGGCTGCGCAGCTCCGTCTCGCTGCGGACGAGCCGCTCGAGCGCCTGCTGCGCCCGGTCGCGCGCCGCCGCATCCCGCGGCGCGACGCCCGCCAGCGGCGGATCGGCCAGCAGCGCGTCGTACAGCGGCGCCGCGCGATCGATCGCCTCGGCGAACTCGGCCAGCTGGCGCCGAATGTCGGCGACGCCGGCCCGGTGACCCGGCGGCACGTCGCGCAGCGCGTCCGCCATCTCGATTGCCTCGCGCAGGTCGCGCGCCCGCGTGGCGAGGTAGCTGCGCAGGCGCGCCTCGACGCGCGCGGCGGACGACTCGGCGGTCACATCGTCGAGGAACTCGCGCAGCTGGGTCTGCTTCTCCTCGAGTTCCTTCGCCTGGAGCGCGAGCGGCACGTAGCCGGTGCGAATCAACCGAATCTGGCGCCCCAGCCGCGACAGGTTCACGACCGAGTACGCGGACACCCCGCCAAACGTGACGATCAGCACGGCGAAGGCCACGACAATCCGCGCCGAGATCGTCGTGAGACCGCGAATGCGTGCCATGCCGGCAACCCTACCGCGAAAGCCGGCCGCCGGTCGTGCCGCGCCGCGCGGGCCCCCGCAGCATCGGCGCTCATGTATATAATGAGCGCCGATGCTGCGCCGCTCGCTCTCCGCCGCCGTCGCCCTGTGTCTGTGGCTCGCGGTCGACGCGCTCGCGTACGCCAAGCCGACCGTCGCGATCCTCGGCCTCGAGGTGATCGACGACGGCTCCGGCATCGACGAGCGGTCCACCGCGTTCGCCGCCGAGTTCACCAACGCGCTCCGGCACCGCGCGATGCTCGGCAAGGGCAGCTATCAGCTCGCGCCGAACAGCAACAAGGACCTGCTCGAACTCAAGCTGCTGTCGGACTGCGCCGACGAGGGGCGCGCGTGCATGGCGGCGATCGGCCGCGAGCTTCGCGCCGACGCCCTGATGTACGGCAAGGTCGAAAAGCGTGCCGAGGGCTTCCAGGTGTCGCTCAAACTGCTCAACGTCGAAACCGGCACGATGGAGCGCACGTTGAGCGAGATCGTCCCGTACGACGCCGCCGCAGGCGACAAGCTCAACGAGTGGGCCCGCACGCTGTACAACCGGCTCACCGGTGTTCCGGACACCGGCTCCGTGCGCGTGCGCGCCAACGCGAGCAAGGGCACCGTGTACGTCGACGGCGAGGTCAAGACGACGCTGAGTGCCGGCGGCGCGACGGTCAGCGGCCTGAGCGAGGGGGTCCACGCGCTGGCGGTCGAGTCCGACGGCTTCGACCGCTACGAATCGCAGATCACGATCTCGCCGGGGGAGGTGCTCGATGTGACCGTCCATCTGGAGCCCGCGACCCGCGGCGGTCCCGAGCGGCCCGGCAAGGTGTCGCGCGTGCTGTTTTGGACGTCGGTCGTCGCGACCGGCGCGTCCGTCGCTGCGTTCACGATCACCGGCACGCAGGTGCGCAGCCTCGAAGATGACAAACAGGAGCAGTTCGAGCGGCTCGTCGCCAACGGCGCCGACGTGAGCAACGCACCGCGCGACAGCAACGGCGACTTCACCGACGTGTGCGCCATCGCCGAGAACAACCGCGGGGTCGCGGGCGCGCAAGACCTCATCGACACCTGCGAAAAGGGTCGCAACCGCGCCCTGCTCACCAACGTGCTCATCGGCACGTCGGTCGCCACGGCACTGGCGGCCACGTACTTCTATTACAAGGGCTACATCGAACCCGGCGGCGCGGACAGCCGCGAGGCCGGAGCGGTCACGGTGACGCCGGCCGTCGGTCCCGGCGTGGTCGGCGCCGGCGTCGAAATCACATTCTGAGCCGCGCCGGATGGCGGCGACCAGAGGGCCGCTGCCCCCCGAGCCGGGCCGCCGGTCGACGTCACGTGCCGAGCCGCGCCGGATGGCGGCTGCAATCGCCGGGCAGTTCGGCTAGCGTGCCCGCACGCCCCCGATGTCGCTGCTCATCGTCAGCCTGATCGCTCTGGCCGCCGGCCCGCTGCTGTTTCGCGCGGCGCGGGCGGCGCGCGGCTCGTTCGCCGCGCTCGACGGGTTCGTGGTGGTCGCGATCGCCGGCCTGATGACGATCCACGTCATCCCGCACGCGATCGCGGCGGCCGGGCTCGGCTCCATCGCGATGGCGCTCGTCGGCCTCCTCGGCCCCGGCCTGCTCGAGCGCACGCTGCGGCGCGCCGCGCGCCACACCCACACCGCGACCGTCGTGCTCGCGATCGCCGGCCTGACCGTCCACGCGTTCTTCGACGGCGTCGCGCTCGCGGAGCCGGCGTCGGGCCACGGCGCCCACATGCTGGCGGTCGCCGTCGTGCTGCACCGGCTGCCGGTCGCGATCACCGTGTGGTGGGTGTTGCGCCCGGACCGGCGGTCTCGCCTCGCCCTGTCGGCGCTGGCCGCGCTCGGCGCCGCGACCGTCGCCGGCTACGCCGCCGGCGACGCGATCGCATCGTTGCTGGCCGAGTCGTGGCTCGGCTACTTCCAGAGCCTGGTCGCCGGCTCGGTGCTGCACGTCGTGTTTCACCGGCCGCACCCGGACCTCGCGTCGCCCGCGACCGGCCGCTGGCGCATCTATGCCGGCGCCGGCGCCCTCGCGGCGCTCGGCATGGTCGCGGCGCTGTCCGAGACGCACCTGCCGCTGCACGCGGCTGCCGAGGGGCTCGACGTCGGTGCGACGTTCTTTGCGCTGGCGCTGGAAAGCGCGCCGGCCCTGCTGCTGGCGTTCGCGATGGCCGGCGTCGTGCAGGTGCTCCTGCCGCGGTGGACGCTGGCGTGGATGGGGCGCGGGCGCGCCCCGGCGCAGGCGCTTCGCGGGATGGTGTTCGGCCTGCCGCTACCGATCTGTTCGTGCGGCGTGATCCCGCTGTACCAGACGCTCGTGCAGCAGGCGGTGCCGGCGACCGCGGCGATGGCGTTCCTCGTCGCGACGCCCGAGCTGGGTCTGGACGCAATCCTCATCTCGCTGCCGCTGCTGGGCCCCGAGCTGACCGCGGCGCGGGTCGCCGCTGCCGCGTTCGCCGCGTTCGCCGTCGGCTGGTGGATCGGCCGGCTCGCCCCGGCGACCGCGCACGGCGCCCCGCCCGCCGCCGCACCCGCCGCGGGCGGCGAGAGCCTCGCGGCGCGCGTGCGCCGCGGCCTGCGCTTCGGCTTCGGCGAGATCGTCGACCACACGGGACCGTGGCTGCTGCTCGGTCTGGCGATCGCGTCCGTCGTCGAGCCGGCGTTGCGCGCCGACTGGCTCGCGGGGCTGCCGGCGGGCGCCGACGTGGCGCTTTTCGCCGTGCTGGGGATGCCGAGTTACGTCTGCGCATCCGGTGCCACGCCACTGGTCGCCGTGCTCATCCACAAGGGCGTGTCGCCCGGCGCGGCGCTCGCGTTCTTGCTCACCGGGCCGGCCACCAACGTCACGACCTTCGGCATCCTGTCGCGGCTGCACGGACGGCGAATCGCCCTCGCGTTCGGCACTGCGATGGCCCTGCTGTCGATCGGTCTGGGACTGCTCGTCAACGCGGCCATGCCGGCGGCCGGAGCCATCGCCCTGCACGAGGCGGCGCTCGAGTCGCCGAGCGCGCTCGAACTCGCGGCGCTCGCCGCGCTCGCGGCGGTGTTCCTCGCGTCGCTGTTGCGCCAGGGGCCGCGCGGCTTCCTCGGCCAGATCCTGAGCCCGTACGGGGACGCGGGCAGTTGCGATCACGACCACGACCACGACCACGACCACGCGTGCGACGCCCCGGGTCCCGCCGATCGCGACCGGGACGCGCCGCCCGCCCCGCCTGCCGCGTGAGTCCGCCGGGCGCCCCCCGGCGACCGGAACGCGACCTCGTGCGAACCGCCGGTGGGACGCGGCTGTCGCGCGAGCCGCCGATGGGGCGCTGCGCGCGCCACCCGACCGGCGCCGTCGCGCGCGTCCGACCGTCCCGCCCCCCAATTTCAAACGATTGCGCGCTGCACTCCCGGCAGGCAGCCGTCCACGGATTGCATCGGGTTGTTCAAGCATTGAACAGAACCTGAACGCGGCGTACGACCCTGCACCACGCTTTCTCGCTACATTGTGGTCGGCCTTTCGATTGCAATCGGTTGTCGACACCACGATCAGGCAGCCGCATTCCTTCCGGTGGTTGCCGCAGCCAAAACAGGGAGGGGGACGCCCGGGGCCGACGGAACTCGTTTCCGCCGGCCCCACTTTTCGGCCGCGCCCTCGCCGCGGCCGTCAGCCCTCGTCGCCCGCCCGGACCGCAGCCCTCAGCCGGCGCAGCCAATCGGCCAGGTCGGCTCGGGTCTGACTTTCCACCACGACCGTGCTCAACAGCGCGTTGAACCGGCGCGCGACCGCCTCCACCTCGTCGGCGGGCGCGTCCGCCACCACGTCGGCGAACGCCGCGAGCGCCGGCCGGTACCCGCAGAACGCGCGCACGAACGCGGCGTTCGCGACCGGTTGGCGCGCCAACAGCCGCTCGGCCAGCGCGTAGTCGTCTCCGTCGCGGCAAAGCTCCGCAATCCACCACAGCCGGCCGATCGCGTTGCTGTCCGGTCGCGTTCCCGGCCGCCAAAAGCGCGCGCGCATCGGCGCCCACGCGCGAAACTCCCACCGGTGGCGGACCAGCTCGGGACAGTGGACCACCGCGAGAAACCGCCACACGCCGGGGTCGGCCGCCTCGCGGCGCGAAAGCGGCAGCGCGCGGTGAAGCCGCGGCGCGGCCAGCGCGTCGAACGCCGCATCGTAGCGCGACGTCGCCGCCAACAGCTCGCGCACGACGCGATCGAACGCGGACAGGTCGATCCGACGCTCGCACGGTTCGACGAACGGCCGTACGTCGTCCATCGCGTAGCGAACGCCGTCGCTGCTCGCAAGTTCTCGCGTCACCAGTCGCGACGCCTCGTGACTGAGCCGGTAAAGGATCACTCCGCCCTCTCGATCAGGCGCGCCGCGTGCACCGCGACGTCCAGTTGCTCCTGCAACACGGCGTCGAGGCGATCGAGCACGCGACCGGCGTCCCCCTGTTCGCGTTCTTCGCGCAGCGCGGCGACGCGAGCCGCGTGATCGGTACAGTGCGGATACAGCGCCGGCAGAAACCGCTCCAGCACGCTGCGCTGCCACTCGAATGGCGGCTCGTCGCCGTCGCGCACCTGCTCGGCCGCCTCGACGAACAGCCGCGTCCACACCGCGTGAGCGATGCTGTCGAACAGCACGTCGCGGATCGCCGCCCGCGTGCCGACGTTCGCGTTGCTGTCGAGCGCCTCGCACACGCGCTCGTGGTCGAGGTTGAGCCACAACACCGGGCTGTCGCCGTCGCAATCGAGCTGATAGAGACTCGCCGGCGACGGAAACTGCGGAGGCCCGTAGTCGCCGAACCGCGCGTAGCGCACGTCGAGATACGCGCCGCGAGGATCGCGCAGGCGGTCGAACCGCAGCTCCCAGGGCCGACTGCCCGCGAGGCGAGCACCGCGCGCCATCGCGTATCCGTCGACTGCATCGCTCGCATCGCGCGTGCGAACGGCCAGCGCCACCACGTCGACGCTGCCGCGCGCGTCGCCGCGCCGAATGCGCGTGGCGGCGCGCGCCTTCCCGTCGCGCACATCGGCCCACGGGATGCGCACGGCGGTGCGCAGGCGCGTCGCCGGGCAGCGCACCGCGACGACGATCGCCACCGGCGGGTCCGCACGCTCCCCTGGCGGCAGGACCGCGTCGATCAGCGCGGCCGGAACGTCCAGCCGCCATTCGATCGTCGCTTCGTCGAACCGGTGCGCGGACAAATCGACCAGGTGGCGGTCCGCGCGCACGGCAGTGACCGTCCGCGCGCCGTCGATCGCGCACCGCTCGGGGGTGGCGACGACGCCGAACCGGTCGTACCGGTAGGGAAGAAACTGCTGGCGCTTGATCGTCTGGCCGCGCCCCATGTCAGCTGCCCCGGCCCGCGACCTCGAGCGTCAGCTCGCCGCGGCCGACCGCGTTGTCCGACAGCGTCGCGCTGCGCCCCGAGAACGCCACCTCGCGCGCGCCGTCCGCCGCGACGACGCGCGCGACCCCTGCGTGGATGTCGACCGACGTCGCACCGGCGCAGTCGTCGATGCGCTCGATCGGCACGTCCATGGCGGCGGAGCCGTCCTCGCCGCGCTCGAACAGCCGGATCGAACACTCCCACCGCTGCATCGGTTGCGCCGGCGCAACCGCCCCCGCGAACCGCCAGCGTCCTCCCTCGAACCGGGCCGACAGCCCCGAGAAACGAAACGCGCTGGCGCCGCCCCCGGCGCCGCCGGCGCGGCCGATCGGAAACCGGCGGCGCAGTCGGTCCGGCCCGGTGGTCCCCTGGCGGGGCCGCGGCACGACGAGTTCGCGCAGCGCCGCGCTGACCTGGGCCTTCATCGCCGCGAGCGCCTTCGCGTAGCCCCGCTTGTATTCGGCTTTGAGCGCCGCGGTCGTGGTCCAGTCGTCGTGGCCGGGCGGCTCCGCGGCGCGCAGGAACCGCTCGACGGCGCGGTCGGCATCCGTCGGCTCCTCCGGCTCGCGCGCCTCGCCGCAGGCGAGGACCGCGTGATACGGCCGCGCGCCCAGCGCCAGGCTGCGGCGGTCCCAATAACGCACCACCATGCCGGGCCCGCGGAACCACGCGACGTGCCCGAGCAGCGGATCCGCCCGGCCCTCGCGATCTTCGCGCGCGAGCCGCACGCACAGCCGCACGTGGCCGCGAACCGCACGCGCTCCGTCGCGCCGCGCCGGAACGTCGATCGGGATGTCGCGCACCGCGACGTCGCCGGGCTCGTCGACCGCGTCGCGGTCGCTGTGGCGACCGCGGTAGCAGTCGACGAACGGCTCGACCGGCGCGAGGTCGCGCGCGCTGATCAGGCGGCCGCCGGCCGGCGTGACGACCCACACGACCAGCGGGCGCCCCGGCATGGTCAGCGCGGGCCAGAACTCGCGCACGGTCGCGTCGCGAATGCGGGCCGCGAGCGTCTCGATGTCGGGTTCGTCGTCGCTCGTCGGATCGCGAAACCCGAGGATGAGCAGACTGGTCCCGGTGTGGTCGCCGCGGGCGAGGTGCAGGCGCTCGGCCAGCCGGCCGGCGGGCTGGCCCCAAACCGACTCGGCGCGCATCCCCTCGGCGGCGGCGACGGGCCGACCGAACCACCCCGGCCCGGAGTACCACCGCCGGGTGCCCTCCTGCACCTCGTGCGACGGCAACTCCGCGCGGCCGATCAGCCGGGGAGACCGCTGGCCGGGCGCGTGCTCGCTGAGATTCGAGTTGAACAGCACGGTGGACAGCCCGGAAAACGCCCACAACACTGACTTGCCGAGCCCGTAGCTGCCGCCGGCGCCGTCGCTGCGCTTGTGGCTGTACAAGGTGTCCTTGCACAGCGCGCGAAAGTGCGAGTCGCCGTGCAACTCGTCGCCGGTGAGGCCGACGGTGTTGCGGTCCTCCACGCACAGCAGCCGCAGGCGGCCACGCCTGCGAATGTCGTCGAGCGCGGCGGCGATCGCGCGACCGCCGCGCGTCCGCGCGGCCGCGCGCAGGTGGCGTTCGAGCTCCGGCCACCTGACCGCGTCGCGGAAGTCCGCCAGGTCGCCGCCGGCCAGTTCGACGAATCGGAAGTGGACCTCCGGGAACTCGATGGCCTGATCGTTCGCGTTCTGGAGCACCTCTCGGACGAACGTGGCGATGTCCTGGCGAAACGCGTGGCTGGCGGGTTCGCCGCCGCGGCGCGCGAGCGACGGGGGCAGCGCATCGAACACCCACCGCGGTCGCACCGCGTCGGGGCCGGGATCGCGTCGCGTCGCCACGGTGCCGCAGTGTACCGGCGGACCGAGGCGGGAACCACGGCCGCACGCGCGATGCCGGGACGCGGCGGCCGCGACATGACCGGGCCCGGGGACCTCGGACGCCAGCGTGGGGGAGAGCCGTCGGGGCGAGCCCGACAACCGGCAAACTCGGGTTCGAAATCGGCAACGAGCGGCAAAAACCCTCTTGCGGCCGCGCTCGGGATCGACTATACGTGAAGAACAAATCAGGCAGTTGTTTCCTTCCGGCAACTGCCGCTGCCACATAGGGAGGGGGACACGTGGGGCCGACGGGAAACCGCCGGCCTCACATTTTATTTTCGGCGGCGTGTGGCGCCGGACGCACGCGGCTGCTCCCTTCGCGTCGACTTCTCGGGGAGTCGCGCGGCCGGCGGGCGCGCCGCGCCGGTCGCGCGGGCGATGGAGGCCAGCCGGGCGGCGCCGAAAACGGTTGCACGGCTCCGCGCGGTCGCGTATATCCAGATCCACATATTCAGGCAGTTGTTTCCTTCCGGCAACTGCCGCTGCCACACAGGGAGGGGGACGCCGTGGGGCCGACGGGAAACCGCCGGCCCCACATTACGTTTGGCCGCGTCACGCTTGGCCGAGTCGGGCGCGCCTTCGCGGCGCGCGCGACGCCCCGGCGCGCGACCGAACCGGCGGCGCCGGTACCCAAATAATGCAGGCACAACTAATCGCAGCGCCTGCCGATCACAACAGCTCGAGCCGCCACCGCCCGTCCACCTCGACCAGGTCGACGCGGTGGCGCTCGCCGTCGGCGTCGACGATGGCGACGACCGCGCGTCCATCGCGCGCCTCGACGAGTTCGTAGTCGCGCGGCGGCGGCAGGTCGGCCGCGGCGCTGACCGCGATCATCTCGCGCGGCGAGAACCGGCGCTCGCCGCCGACGAGCTGCCCGGCGCGCGCGGCCCGCGCGTCGAGCGCCGCACGCGTCCGCGGTCCCAACAGCTCGTACAGCGCATCGCGGTCGCCCGCGCGCGCCGCGGCGACGAACGCGCGCACCGCGCCGACCGGCGAGTCGTCCTCGGCGCCGCACGCGCGCCCCGCCATCGCGACGGCGAGCACGGCGGCGAGCAACACGCTCACCGCGGTCGCCAGCGCTCGCCTGCGACCGCCTACGGCCATAGGCCGAGCTTGTCACGCACCTCGGCCATCGTGCGCGACGCGATCTCTTTGGCGCGCGCGGCGCCGCGCGCGAGCGTGTCGGCCACGCCGTCCGGGTCGGCTGCGAGCTGTGCCTTGCGCGCCTGGATTGGCGCCAGGTGCGACACGATGTTGTCGGCGAGCGCCGTCTTGCAGTCCTTGCAGCCGATCCCCGCGGTCGTACACCCGTCTCGCACCCACCGCTTGCACGCATCGTCGGAGAAAAACGTGTGCAGCGTGTACACGTTGCACTTGTCCGGATCGCCCGGGTCGTCGCGCGTGACGCGCGCCGGGTCAGTCGCGGCGCGCGCCAGCTTCTTGCGGATCGATCGCTCGTCTTCGCTCAGCGCGATCGTGTTGCCGATTGACTTGGACATCTTCGCCTTGCCGTCAAGACCGAGGATCTTCGGCGTCGACGACAGCACCGGTTCGGGCTCGGGAAACACCTTGCCCCAGCGGCGATTGAACGCGCGGACGATGCGGCGCGCGAGTTCGATGTGTTGCACCTGGTCGGCGCCCACCGGCACCGCGGTCGCCTTGTACAAGATGATGTCCGCAGTCTGCAGGACGGGGTAGTCGAACAGGCCGGCGTTGATGTTGTCGGCCTGGCGCTGTGCCTTGTCCTTGAACTGAGTCATCCGGCTGAGGTCGCCGAACGGCGTCACGGTGTTCAGGATCCAGCACAGCTCCGTATGCTCGGGCACCTGGGACTGGACGAACAGGATCGACCGCTCCGGATCGATGCCGCACGCGATCAGGTCCGTCACCATGTCGAACACGCGGCGGCGCATCTCCTTCGGCTCGTAGGGCTGCGTGATCGCGTGGTAGTCGACGACCGAGAACACGCACTGGTACTGGTCTTGCAGCGCGACCCAGTTGCGAATCGCGCCGAGGTAGTTGCCCAGGTGCAGCTCCCCCGACGGCTGAATTCCCGAAAACACCGTCTTCATTGAAAAACGTGCATAATCCGACACACTGGAAACTGCAACACGAACCCGGCGATTCTCGCCGCGATCGTGAACGCGCGTCGTCACAGCGTGAAGAAACGCCGCGCGCACCACGTCGTACCGTCACGCATGGAGGGCAGGTCATGAACCGTTTCACTTTGGGCGCCGTCGTCGCGGCGGCAGCCGTGTCGCTGTCGGCGAGCGCGTGCGTCGTCCGGGAGACGCGACCCGCCCGCGTCAGTGCGCAGGGCTCGCTCCACGTGCGCGCCACCGCGCCGAACCCGTATTACGTGAGCGCCGCACCGCCGCAGCCGCTGTACGAAGAGATGACGCCCGCGCCGGGCCCCGGGTATGTCTGGGTCGACGGCTACTGGCACTGGAACGGCTACGACTGGGAGTGGATCCCCGGCCAGTGGGTCGTGCGCTACGACGGCTACGTGTACATCGAGCCCTACTACGGGTTCGTCGACGGCCGGTACGTGTACGTGCCGGGCTACTGGGCGCCGCGAAACCGCCTGCCGCGCGGCGTGGTCGTTCGCGACCACCGCGACGGTCGCCCGCCGCGAGGTCGCTACACCGAAGAGGTGCCGGCCAATTGGGGCACGCCGCGGCCGCCGCGCGACCACCGGCGGCCTCCCGCGCGGCCGCCGGGCGGTACGGTCGTCGTCGACCCGGTTCCGCCGCGCCGCCCGCCCGCCGTCAACCCCGGCGACCACGGCCGCGTCGTCCCCCCGCCGCCCACTCCGCCGCGCCGCCCGCCCGCCGTCAACCCCGGCGACCACGGC
>RFGE01000190.1 GCA_003696105.1 Deltaproteobacteria bacterium
ACGACTTCCACTGCATCGCGCCCGATCTGATGGGTCTGGGCGACACCGAGGTCGATCCGAAGACCACGCGGTTCGACATGGCGAGCCAGGCCGAGATGCTGATCGAGGTGATGGCCACGCTCGGCTACGACGAGTTCGCGATCGTGTGTCACGACCAGGGCGGCGCGGCGGCGCAGCACATCGCCGCCAACGTGCCGCAGCGGATCACTGCGCTCGTGCTCACCGACTGCGTGTGTTACGACAACTGGCCGGTGCCGGTGATCCGCAGGCTGCAGAGCCGGATGCGCAGCCGGTTCGTGTCCGAGTTGATCGCGCGAGGTCATCTCGGGGAGTGGGTCGAGACGCGCACGCGACTGTCGGCGTTCCGGCGCGGCGTATACGAACCCCGCAAGCTCTCCGACGACGCGATCCGCGAGTACCTGCGGCCGCTGCGCACGCACGCCGGACGCGAGCGATTCCGCCAGTTCCTCCTCGCCGGCGACTCCCGCTATACGCAGCTCGCCGTCGACGGGTTGCGCCGGTTCGAAAAGCCCACGTTCGTGATCTGGGCCGCCGAAGACCGATACCTGTCGCCGTCGTGGGGGCAGACGCTGGCCGACGACATCCCCGGGGCCGTCGGAGTGCGCCTGGTGCCGTTTTGCGGCCACTTCTGGCAGGAGGAGCGCCCGGCCGAGTTCGCGTCGCACATCGGCGCGTTCTTGACCGAGCACCTCGCCGACCGAGTCGTCGAAGGCGACGGCGCCGTGCGTCGAGGCAAACCGGTGTGCGCCGGCGCCACCGGCTACAAGAAACCGCCGGTGACGGTCTGACGGAGGACGCGATGCTCGCCAACCAGATCCTGTTCACGACGCCCGCGTACCCGTACCCGACGCTGCCGGCCAACGACTCGCTCACCGACGCGACACGCGATCGACCGCGACGCGGCCAACGGCGTCATGCGCCGGCGCGCGTGCTCGAGTGAAGCCGGAGACACCGGCGATGGGACGCGACCGGCGCGCGCCCGCGCGCGGAGGACCGGCGCCGGCGATCGGCTGGTGGATGTCCCCGGCGCGGCGATGTGGGTCGGCGAGGACGGCGATGCCGCGGTCGGGCCGCCGGCCGCCGCGCCGATTGCTTCCGGCGCGCCCGGGCCGACGTCGCTGCCACCGCGGGCGCGCGCGGTCGTCCCGATGGGGCCCCACGGCGGCGCGCCGGAAGCGCGCCCTGGGGAGGCCATCTGCTGATACAGTGGCGTGCGCCGTGCTCGACCGGGCGATATCGCGCAAATCCGAGCAGCGCCGCATGCTCCCAGCGACGGCGCGTGCGACCGAGGCGCAACGTGGCGACCGAACGCGAGCGCGCGCGGTCGACACGAACCGTGCACCTCGTGGGGATCGACGGGCGAAGCGATGAGGCTCACGCGGTGGCCGGTCGCGGTGCTGGTCGGCGCGGCGGTCGCCGGGGGGACGGCGACCGCCGACATCGACGGCGACCGGTTCTCGGCGGACCGCTACGGTCAGACGATCGAAGTCACGGCACCGCGCAACTGGACGCCGAGCCAACGGCGCGGGTACCCGAGCGTACTGCTGTGGCTCACCCGGCGCGATCCGCCCGGCCGCATGTTGCTGTCCGCCGAACGGCTCGCGCGCCGCACCGATGCCGCGCGCTACGCGGCGCGCGCGAAAACCGCGCTCGAAGCGCTGGGCTTCGCGGTGCGGCCGCCGCAGCTGCACGCCCAGACGGGCGCGTACTGGTTCGACTTCGACAACGGCAAGACGTTCCTCCGGCAAGCGGTGCTCGTCGTCGGCGACGTCGGCTACGCGCTGACCCTGGCGGCGCCCGACAGCCGCACCCGCGGCCAGCATTTACGCGCATTCGATGCCGCGTTGCGCAGCGTGCGGGTGCGCCGCAGTTCGACCGCGTCGGCCGGGGCCGGGCCGGTCGACCGCGACGCCGGCGTGCCGCCGCGCGACGCCGGCGCGCCGCCGTGATCGCCCTCCCCCTCGGTCGCCGCGTGCGCGTCGCCGGCGCGTTGTGTACGGTAGCGGCATGTTCGACAGCATCGACGCGGTCACCCACGCACTTCGCCAGACCGGCTACATCGCTGACCGGGCGCTGGCGACGACCGTGTTCCTCGCCGGGCGGCTCGGCAAGCCGATCCTGGCGGAAGGTCCGGCGGGTGTCGGCAAGACCGAGTTGGCCAAAGCCGTCGCATCGGCGCTGGGGACCGACCTGATTCGCCTCCAGTGCTACGAGGGGCTGGACGAAGCCAAGACCTTGTACGAGTGGAAGTACGCGAAGCAGCTACTGTATACGCAACTTCTTCGCGACCACATCGACGCCGTCATCGGCGGGGCGACTTCCCTTGCCGACGCGGTGGAGCGGATCGCCAGCGAGCAAGACGCATTCTTTTCCGACCGCTTTCTCCAGGAGCGCCCGCTGCTGCAGGCGATCCGAGCCGATCGCCAGACCGTGCTGCTCATCGACGAGGTCGACCGTGCCGAGGACGAACTCGAGGCATTCTTCTTGGAGGTGTTGGCCGAGTTCCAGGTGACCGTGCCCGAACTCGGCACGCTACGCGCGCGCCACCGCCCGTTCGTCGTGCTCACGTCGAACAACACGCGCGAGCTGTCGGACGCGCTGCGGCGGCGCTGCCTGCACCTGTGGATGGACTATCCGTCGGCCGCGCGCGAAGCGGAGATCCTGCAGGCGCGCGTTCCCGAGATCGGCGCTCAGCTCGCCGGCCAGGTCGCCGACTTCGTTCACAAGCTGCGCGCGCTCGATCTGAAGAAGGCGCCGAGCATCTCGGAGACGATCGACTGGGCGCGGGCCTTGACCGTCCTCGCGACCGAGCAACTCGGCGAGGACGTCGTACGCGACACGCTCAACGTGCTGCTGAAGTACGAGGGGGACCGGGAAGCGGCGGAGGAAAAGCTAGGCTCCATGCTCGAGTGAGCCGGCCGAACGCAAATCCGACCGGGGCGCCGGCCGCCGGGCGCCGGACCGCGCGGCCGTGCGCGCCGGCGGGCGCGGGCTCGGCGGCGACGAGTTCATACTTGTACAGCTTCTTCTTCCACCGCAGCGGACCGCGGTCCGAACAGCCCAGCGGCCGATCCGACGGCGCGCAATAGATCCGCACGTGAAAGTGATCGTCGTGGGGCGCGGCGTCGCTCGGTTGGCGCAGCAGCGCGGCGGCGCGCGCCACGCGGTCGGGCGGTTCGCCGGCCGCGCGAGCGTGGTCCAACAGCAGCAGCCTCAACGGCTCGGCGACGAAGATGTATTGCACGTCGGCGGCGGGGTCGTCGATCAGCGCGCGAACGAGCGCCCAGTTGCGCGCGGTGTCGAACCGCAGGCCGTCGCGCGTGTGGCCGTCGGCGTCGACGGGACGCATCTCGCCGTTGCGGACGGGGCGACCGGTCGCATCGACCAGATAGAACAACAGGTCGATGTCGCGGCCGCTCTGGTGGGACCGGTGGAACCGGCTCGGCCCGCCGCCGCGCGGCGACAGGTCGGCGACTCCGAGCGGCGGCCCGTTCGGCTGCTCGCGACGGAGCCGCCTGGCCACCCGCACGACGAGCGCGACCGCCTCGTCGGTGCCGTACAGCGCGCCGCGGTCGACCCAGCGCGGCGGCACCCAGTAGCCGTCGCCGCGCGGCGGCAGCCGGACCCCGCGCGTGAGCATACCGGCGTTGCCGCGGCCGAACGACACCGACGTCCCGTCGTCGACGAGGCCGTACTGCGCACAGCCCATGGCCGCCGCGCACACGAGGCACCACGCGCGCACGTCGTCGATTGTACCGCACGCGCGCGCCGAGGCCGAAACCGCACCGAGGGTGCGGCGGTGTGCCACACCCTCGGTGGGACGGCGCGCCTGGCGCCGCGGCCTGGTTCGGCGTCAGTTGGTCTCCTCGAACTCCGCGTCGATGACGTCGCCGTCGCCGGAACTCGACGCCGAATCCGCAGGCGGCTGATCCTGGGGCGCGTGGCCGTTGCCGCCGTCACCGGCCTGACTGCTCCGGTACATCGCCTCGGCCACCTTGTGTGCCGCCTGCTGCAGCGACTCGAGCGCCGCCTTCAGCTCGGTCGGGTCCGTCGGCTCCTTGTTGCGCTCGAGCACCGCCTCCGCGTTCTTGAACTCCTCCTCGACGCGGAGCTTGTCCTCGGCCGGGATCTTGTCGGAGTTTTCGTCGACCAGCTTGCGCGTGTTGTACAGCAGCGAGTCGAGTTGGTTGCGCGCCTCGATCGCCTCGCGCCGCGCCTTGTCCTCGGCCTCGTGCTGCTCGGCCTCCTTGACCATCCGCTCGATCTCGGCCTCGGACAGGCCGGACGACGCCGTGATCGTGATGTGCTGCTCCTTGCCGGTCGCCTTGTCCTTGGCGCTCACGTTGAGGATGCCGTTGGCGTCGATGTCGAACGTGACCTCGATCTGAGGCACGCCGCGCGGCGCCGGCGGAATGCCGTCGAGATGGAACTTGCCGAGCATGCGGTTGTCCTTCGCCAGCGGCCGCTCGCCCTGCAGCACGTGCACCTCGACGGACGTCTGGTTGTCGGCCGCGGTCGAGAAGATCTCGGACTTGCGGGTCGGAATGGTCGTATTGCGCGGGATCAGCACCGTGCTCACGCCGCCGAGCGTCTCGATCGACAAAGACAGCGGGGTGACGTCGAGCAGCAGGATGTCCTTGACGTCGCCGGCGAGCACGCCGCCCTGCACCGCCGCGCCGAGCGCGACGACCTCGTCCGGGTTGACGCCCTTGTGCGGCTCGCGGCCGAAGAACTCGGCGACCTTGCGCTGCACCAGCGGCATGCGCGTCATCCCGCCGACGAGCACGACCTCGCCGATGTCCGACGGCTTCTTGCCCGCGTCAGCGAGCGCCTTCTTGCACGGCTCGATCGTCCGCTCGACGAGGTGCGCGACCATCTGCTCGAGCTTCGACCGCGACAGCTTCATGACCAGGTGCTTGGGCCCGGAGGCGTCCGCGGTGAGGAACGGCAGGTTGATCTCCGTCTCCTGCGCGGTGGACAGCTCGATCTTGGCCTTCTCCGCGGCCTCCTTGAGCCGCTGGAGCACCATCTTGTCGTTGGACACGTCGATGCCGGTGTCCTTGCGGAACTCGTCGATCAGCCACTTCATCACCACCTGGTCGAAGTCGTCGCCGCCCAGGTGGGTGTCGCCGTTGGTCGACACGACCTCCACGACCTTGTCGCCCACCTCGAGAATCGAAATGTCGAAGGTACCGCCACCGAGGTCGTACACCGCGACGAGGTGATCCTTGGACTTGTCGAGCCCGTACGCCAGAGCGGCAGCCGTTGGCTCGTTGACGATGCGCTTGACGTCCAGTCCGGCGATGCGCCCCGCGTCCTTCGTCGCCTGTCGCTGCGAGTCGTTGAAGTACGCCGGGACGGTGATCACCGCCTCCTTCACCTCCTCGCCGAGGTATTCCTCGGCCGCCCGCTTGAGCTTCATCAGCACCCGCGCCGAGATCTCCTGCGGCGAGTACTTTTTGCCTCGCACCTCGATCGCGCAGTCTCCGTTGGGCGCGCGAACCACCTTGTAGGGCAGCCGCTTGATCTCGTCTTGCGTCTCGGGCTCGTCGAAGCGGCGCCCGATGAGCCGTTTGACCGAGAAGATCGTGTTCTCGGGGTTGGTGATCGCCTGCCGGCGCGCAATCTGGCCGACGAGCACGTCGCCCTTGTCGTCGAACGCGACGACGGACGGCGTGAGGCGGCCGCCCTCCTCGTTGGTAATGATCTTGGGCTCTTTGCCCTCCATCACCGCGACGGCACTGTTGGTGGTACCGAGGTCGATGCCGATGATCTTGCCCATGGCGGAATTCCCTCTCTCTCTTGCGTGGTCTCGGGGGTAGGTCGCGAAAATCGCGAGGATGTGATTACGGTTTGTAACGGACGCCACAGAACGTAATCACGCCCCCCCGCACCGTCAATAGCGCGCGGCGCCGCTACGCCGGAGGTTGCGTGGTCGGCTCCGACCCGCCGGGGCCGCGGGCCTTGCCCGATGCGTCGATCACGACCGGCGACGGCGCCTTGTCCGCCAGCCCCTTGAGCGCGTCGGGCAGTTCCGTGAGCGCCAGCGGCAGCACCTCGTCCATGTGCTTGATCGGGATGATCTCCAGCTCCTCCCGCGCCTGTTCCGGGACGTCGACCAGGTCCTTGACGTTGCGCTCCGGGATGAGCACGCGCTTGATCCCCGCCCGGTGTGCGGCGAGCAGCTTCTCCTTGATGCCGCCGACCTGAAGCACGTTGCCGCGCAGCGTGATCTCGCCCGTCATCGCGGTGTCCGGGCGCACCGTCTTGCCCGTGAGCAGAGACACCAGCGCGGTGTACATGGTCACGCCCGCCGACGGACCGTCCTTCGGCACGCTGCCCGCGGGCACGTGGACGTGCAGGTCGGTCTTCTCGAGGAAATTGCCGTCCCCGAGGCCGAGCTCCTTGGCGCGGCTGCGGATGAACGACAGCGCCGCGGTCGCGGACTCCTTCATCACCTCGCCGAGCTGTCCGGTCAACGTGAGCTTGCCGGTGCCCGGCATCCGCGTGGCCTCGATGAACAGGATGTCGCCGCCGACGGCCGTCCAGGCCAGTCCGGTGGCGACGCCCGGCGTGGACGTTCGGTCCGCGACCTCGCTCACGAACTTGATCGGGCCGAGGTACTCCTCGACGGCCGCCGCATCGATCACCTGTTTGCCGGTGACGGTCCCGTCGGCCACCTTGACGGCGACGCCGCGGCACACGTTCGCGATCTCGCGCGACAGGTTGCGCACGCCGGCCTCGCGCGTGTAGTTGTCGATGATCCGGTCGATCGCTTCGTCGGTGAACTCGACCTGGTCCGGCGACAGCCCGTGCTCCTCGAGCTGCTTGGGCACGAGGAACGACCGCGCGATGTGCAGCTTCTCCACCGGCGTGTAGCCGGGCAACTCGATGATCTCGAGCCGGTCGCGCAGCGCCCAGGGGATCGGGTCGAGCTGGTTCGCCGTCGCGATGAACATCACCTTCGACAGATCGAACGTGACCTCGAGGTAGTGGTCGCTGAACGTGCTGTTCTGTTCGGGGTCGAGCACCTCGAGCAGCGCCGACGCCGGGTCGCCGCGGAAGTCGTGCCCGAGCTTGTCGATTTCGTCGAGCACGAACACCGGGTTGTTCGTGCCGGCCTTCTTGATGCCCTGGATGATCCGGCCCGGCAACGAGCCGACGTACGTGCGCCGGTGACCGCGAATCTCGGCCTCGTCGCGGACGCCGCCGAGCGACACGCGCACGAATTCGCGCCCGATCGCGCGCGCGATCGACCGGCCGAGCGAGGTCTTGCCGACGCCGGGCGGACCGGACAGGCACAGGATGGGGCCCTTCTTGTCCGCCTTGAGCTTGCGCACCGCCATGTACTCGACGATGCGCTTTTTGACCTTGTCGAGATCGTAGTGGTCCTCGTCGAGCACCTGGCGGACCGTCGCCAGGTCGATGCGATCCTCGGTGCTCTTGGACCACGGCAACTCGACCAGCCACTCGAGGTACGTGCGCGTGACCGTGTACTCGGCCGACGACGGCTGCATGCCCTTGAGCCGGTCGAGCTGCTTGAGCGCCATCTTCTCGGCTTCCTCGGGCATCTTGGCGGCGGCGATCTTCTCGCGGAAGTCGTCGATGTCGCCGCCGGCGTCGTCGAGTTCGCCGAGTTCCTCCTTGATCGCCTTGAGCTGTTGCCGCAGCACGTACTCGCGCTGATTGCGGCCCATCTCCTCCTGGACCTGGGTGTTGATGCGCTCGCGGACCTTCAGCACCTCGAGCTGCCGCGACAGGAACTGCAGCACGGCGCGCATGCGGTCCTTGAGGTCGAACGTCTCGAGGATCTGCTGCTTCTCGGCGACCTCGAGTTCGAGGTTCGACGTGATGAGGTCCGCGAGGTGGCCGGGCTCCGTGACGCTGTCGACCAGCGCGCCCGCCTCCTTGGGCAGCTCGGGCATCAGCTTGACGACCCGCTTGGCGATGTCCTTGAGGTTCATCACCAGCGCGTCGAGTTCGACGTCGGAGGTCTGCGGGTCGGGAACCGGCTTCACCCGCGCCGTGATGAACGGCTCGGTGCTCTCGAGGCGCTCGACCTGGACGCGCGCGACCCCCTGCAGGATCACGCTGAAGTTGTCCTTGGCGAGCTTGATGACCTTCAGGATGCGGGCGGCGCAGCCGACGCCGTACAGGTCGTCCTCCCCGGGGTCTTCCGTGCGCGCGTCCTTCTGCGTGAGGATGCCGATGACCGGGCGCTCCCGCGAGATCGCGTCCTCGATGAGCCGGACCGATTTGCGGCGGCCCACGTCGATCGGAATGATGGACCCGGGGAACAGAACCGAGTTCCGCAGCGGGAGGACCGGAATGACCTCCGGGATTTCCACGGAGGATTCGCCACCGGATTTCGCAGTCTTCGTCATGTCGGGTCAACGTATTGCGCGCCCGAGCCGCCGTCAACGTCACCCGCCACGTTCGATGGGGCTTGACAGCGAGGACGGAGCGCGATAGTAATCGGTCAGACCAGTTGGTAAGACCAATGCCTCCGGTTGCCGCCGAGTCCGCCGCCCCCGCCGAGTCCGCCGCCGACGCCGTGTTCGAGGCGATCCTGGCCGGCATCGTACGCGGCGACTACCCGCCGCGATCGCGCTTGCCGGCCGAGCGCGACCTGGCGCGCCAGCTCGGCGCGAGTCGACCGACGTTGCGCGAGGCGCTCGGCCGGCTCGCCGAGTGGAACCTCGTCGAGGCGCGGCGCGGGTCCGGCGTGGTCGTGCGCGACCGCAGCGACTGGTCGATCGAGGTGCTGCCGGCATTTTTGCGCTACGGCGGCGGCTCGGTGCCGCCGCGCGAGCTGGTGCAGATGATCGACGACCTGCTGGCCCTGCGCCGCGCGCTCGTCGTCGAGGTGGTCGCGCTCGTCGCGCCGCGCGTCGACGCGGCGCGACTGGCAGCGGCGCGCGATGCCGCCGAACGCGCGTGGCGAGCGAGGGATGACGCCGCGGCGTTCGCGCGCGACGACTTTGCGCTCATCCGCGCAATCGTCGATGCGGCCGGGTTCTTGCCCGGCGTGTGGTTGATCAACCGCCTCGCCGGGGTCTACCTGGACCTCGCCCGCACCATCACCGGCGCCGCGCCGCCGCCGGACGACTATCTCGACACGGCCACATCACTGATCGACGCGCTCGCCCGCGGCGACGCGACCGGCGCCGTCGCGATCGAACGCGCCTATCTCGAACGCCACGACGCGCGCCTGCTCGCGCGCATCCGAGGAGACAGCCGATGAGCGACCTCGCCGACTACCGCCATGGCCCCGCCACCCGCCGCCTGCTGCGCTCGCTGATCGCGGTCGTGTGCCCGCCCGAAGCCGAATCGCTCGGCGTCGTCGACCAGGTCATCGACGAGAGCGAGCTGAGCATGCGGTCGATGCCGCCGGTCGTGCGCGCCATGCTGCGCGCCGGCATGACGACCTACGACCTCGCCGCGGTCGCGCGCTACGGGCGCCGCGCATCGGCGCTGCCGGCGGACGCGGCGCACGCGTGGTTCGACTGGTGGGCCCATGGGTTGCCGCTGCAACGACAGTTCGCCAAGGGCATCAAGGCGCTGCTGGCGATGAGCTACTACGAGCTGCCCGCGGTGCGCGCGACGCTCGACTACACGCCGGAGCAATGGATCGAAAAGGTCAAGCGCCGCCGGCTCGAGCAGTATCGCGACGACATCGCCGCGCACGAGCGCACCATCTTCGAACCGGACCCGATCCCGCTGCCGTCCGAGGTCGCGCGGCGCACCGAGGCGTCCGTCCAGCTCGCCGATCGCAAGGAGGCGTCCCGATGACCGCCGCCGCCGCGCCGGATCCGCGCATTCACGGCTATACGCACGCGCGCCGCCCGCCCGGCGTGTTCGGCCGCGAGGACTTCTACGGCGACACGGTCCTCGGCTGCGACGTCGTCGTCGTCGGCTCGGGCGCCGGCGGCGCGACGGCCGCCGCCGAACTCGCCGAAGCCGGCTTCGACGTGATCGTGCTCGAGGAAGGCAGCTACTACGGCACGGGCGACTTCACGCCCAACGCGCTCGACATGATCCGCAAGATGTACCGCGACGGCGGCGCGAGCGCGGCGATCGGACGGCCGCCGATCCTGTTTCAGGAGGGCCGCACCGTCGGCGGCTCGGCGGTCGTCAACGGCGGCATGTCCTGGCGCACGCCGCCGCGGGTGCTCGACCACTGGCGGCGCGAGTTCGGCCTCGACGGCGTGAGCCCGGCCGCGCTCGAGCCCTACTTCGAGCGCGTCGAGCGCCGCATCCACGTCGCCTACCAGGATCCGGAGACGATCGGCCGCGACAACCAGCTGCTCAAACAGGGCGCCGACAAACTCGGCTGGCGGATCGAGCCGAACTTGCGCAATCAACTTCATTGTGCCGGGAGCAACAACTGCGCGTTCGGCTGCCCGACCGGCGCCAAGCAATCCACGCTCGTCACGTACATCCCGCGGGCTCTCCACTTTGGCGCGCGCGTCTACTCCAACGTCCGCGTCGACCGGATCGCCCACCGCGGAAAGCGCGCGACCGGCGTCGTCGGCCACGTCGTGCGCGAGAACGGCACGCGCGGGTTCCGCGTCGTCGTGCGCGCCAAACTGGTGATCGCCGCGTGCGGCTCCATCCACACGCCGGCGCTGCTCGCGCGCAGCGGCGTCCGGTCGCCGTCCGGCCAGCTCGGCCGCAATCTGAGCATGCACCCGAACGTGAAGGTGGTCGCGCTGTTCGACGAGGAAATGCGCGGCTGGGAGGGCGTGCACCAGGCCTACCAGATCCGAGAATTCGCGCCGTACGGCATCCAGACGCTGGCCGCCGTCAACGTGCCGCCGAGCATCCTCGCGATGGGAATGCACGGCTACGGCGCCGAACTCGGCGACATCATGCGCGACTACAAGCGCTGCGTCGTCGCCGGGCTATTGTGCGAAGACAGCCGCTACGGCCACGTCAAGGTCGTGGCGGGGCGGCCGGTGGCGTTTTACGACCTCGCGCCCGCCGACTTCGACCGCATCAAGATGGGCGCGGCGCGCCTGTGCGAGCTGCTGTTCGAGGTGGGGGCCCACACGATCTACACGCCGTTTTCCGGCATGGAAGTGGTCCGCTCGTCCGACGACGCGCGGCGCATCGAGTCGGCGCCGATCCCGCGCGAGCGCACCGAGGTCGTGACCGTCCACATGATGGGCACGGCGCGCATGGGCGCTCGCCGCTCCGCGGCGGTGACCGACGAATTCGGCCGCGTCTACGACACCGAGGGCCTGTTCGTGTGCGACGCGAGCCTGTTTCCGAGCGCGGTCGGAGTCAATCCCTGCGAGACGATTCAGACCCTGTCGACCCGCAACGCGGCGCACATCATCGAGAATCGCGGGAGGTACCTGCAATGAGACACGAAGCCCCATCGGCCGGCGCCACGACCAACCGCCCGAGCGCGCGCGTCCTCGAACTCGAGCGCATGTCGCCGGCCGACCTCGAGCGCCTGTTCGTCGACGGCGCGACGCCCGACCCGGACGCCCTCGCCGGGTGGGAGTTCCGCGGCCTCAACACGCCGAGTTACTTCAAGCTGCTCGGCATCAAGAAGTTCATCAAGGGCTTCTTCCGCAAAAACGGCGACCTGTACGGCTACAACTGTCCGGTCGTGCAAAACGCGATCGACGGGCCGTGGATCGCCAAGCCGAGCGACGATCAGCCCAAGCGGTTCGGCTTCTATCGCGTCGACCGGGTCGACCCGACGGCGCGCGACAACGCCTACCTGCACGCGTTGCTGCTCGACTACGGCCGCGGCGACAACCCGCGGCTCGACCCGTCGCGCGGGCTGCGCGACTACCTCGTCCAGCCCGACCGCGACAACCCGGACCTGTACCTCGGCAAGGCGTACTACGCGGTCGGCCGGCTGCGCGTCCCGACGCGCAGCTTCTTCATCCTCGAGCGCCACCGGCCCGGCCTCGGCGACGTCGTCTACCGGTGACCGCACCGCGGCCGCTGCCGCCATGTCGCCCCCGGGTCGCCCGCCGCCTCGCTACACGTCCCGACCGCTGCCGCCGTACGCGTTCTTGCCGGGCCGCGCGCCCCACCCGACTCGCGATCCGCGCGGGCACAGCTACGGCGTCGCCGCGCGCGCCGACTACCTGCCGGCGGATCGTTGGCGCGACAACGACATGTACCTGTGGGGCATCGACCTGCTGAACGCCGGCTATCCGTGGGAGGCGCACGAGGCGTGGGAGGCGGTGTGGACCGCGTGCCGCGCCGCGGGCGACGCCGACCAGGCGGCGTTCGTCCAGGGGTTGATCCAGCTCGCCGCGGCGGAGGTGCACGAGCGCCTCGGCGAGCCCGACCGCGCCGCGCGCATCCGCGCGCGCGCCCGCGCCAAGCTCGCCGCCGCGCCCGCCGGCTACCTGGGACTCGCGTCGCGCACGCCGCCGCTGCTGCTCGCCGAGTGACCGGCCGACATCACCGATCGCGGACGAGATCCTGCGCGCGCCCGAGCACCGCGGCGGCGATGTCGTCGCGCTCGCTGCGGACGACGACGGCGATCGCGTCGCCGGTGTCGACGACCTCGACGGCGACCGACGGCAACACGGCCGGGCAGTACGGCATGAAGTCGGTCGGGTAGCCGAGCGCGGCCGCGCGCGCCATGTGGCAGGCGAGCGCCTTGCGCATCCATGCCACCGTGAGCCCCGGCACGCGCCGAAACAGCACCCGCGCGCCGCGCAGCGCGCCGCCTTCGCGGTACGGCTCGACCCGCAGGATGTCCGAGCGATGGTAGAACGGAGAGTGGCTGCGCTCGTCCGCGCCGAGGCCGGCGCAGTGGTCGCGCTCGGCCTCCTGCAGGGCGCGCGCGCGGGCTCGGTGGGCGGCGGCGATCTCTCGGTGGCGCATCGCCTCGCGGCGCTCGCGAGCGCTCGGACTGGTCAGCGCGGTCCAGCACGGGCGCAGAAGCTCGTAGCGCTCGCCGCCGGACTCCGCGACGCCCTCGAGCGGCTGGTCGAAGCAGCGCGTATCGGCGTTCGGATCCTGCTGCTCGCGCGACAGCGCGGCGGCCTCGTGCTGTTCCGCCGCGCGGTCGTGCGCGCGCGCCGCCTGGCGGTGCTCCGTCGCGCTCATCGGACGAGGAGCGAGGGCCGGGTCGCGCGGCGGCCGGCCGCAACCGGCCGCGGCGCCGACGGCCGCCGCGAGGAGGACCGTGCGAAGTGGGTGCATACAGCCGCAATGTGTGCACGATCGCGACCAACGCACAACCGCCGGCACCGCGTTCATCCACGCACGAGTTGCGCCGCGCGCCGGCCGCCGCGCACCGCGTGCGCGACCGCGGCGGCCGGCGGCCCGGACGATCGCGCGCCGCGCTCGCTCAGATCTCGACGATGCGCCACGGCGCACAGTCGAAGTGAAAGTGGTTCTTGTGGCCGGGCCACGCCGGGCCGAGCAGCACGCGGAAGACGTCGTCGCGGCCGACGAGTCGGTCGGTGAGCCGGCGCAGGAACTCGGCGTGGATCGCGTCGACGCCGCGGGTGCGGCCCCAGTGGTCGGCGACCCGCACGCGGAACGCACGGCGCAGGCGGCGGTGCGGCGCGGCGGCCCGCTCGCCGCGACCGCGCGCCGGGCCGAAGTCGAAGCCCGCGATGTCGATGCCGTTGCCGAGCGCGTGCTCCGACAGGTACGTCGGATAGCGGCGAATGCGGCGACAGTTGTACGTACCGATGTGGACGATCCGGCGCGGTGCCCGCCCGTAGACCTCGATCGCGACCTCGCGCACGATCCGCTCGAATTTCTCGAGCCGCTCGCGGAAGCCGACGTACACCCGCACCGGCTTGTGGTAGCGGATGACCGCGCCGCGATAGCGCACCATCGGCACCTTCGGGCAGATCACGCGCCCCGTCGGCGGCACGTACCGGGGCACGTCGTCGAGCCCGTAGCGGTCGTCCGCACCGCCCGCGCGCGCGTCCGCCGTCGCGCCGCCGCCGGCCGCCGCGACGGCCGGTGCCACGACCGCGATGGCCGCGACGACCGCGATGATTCCGCCGGGTGCGCGCATCGCCACGATCCGTTCAACGCGCGGCGGCGCGATTCGATTCACGGCGGCGAATTTCTGCGCCGCCGGCCGGCGCGGTACAATCTCTTCGTGCGCACGGCGGCGCTCTGTCTGGCTGCGGCGGCCTGCGCGGCCGATCCGGTCGTGATCGCGGTCACGCCGCTCGGTGCGACGCACGACACGGCGGGTCCGTACGGGGTGGACGCCGTCGTGGTCGGCGCCGCCGGCGCGCGCGTCGACCTTCGGTGGGGCACCGGCGACGGCGACCCGGCCGGGATGGCCCGCGCGCCGATGCAGGCCCGAGGCGACGACCTGTGGTTCGGCGCGATCCCGGGGCAGCCCGCCGGGACGGCCGTGTTCTACGCGGTCGAGGTCGTGCGCGACGGCGACGTCGTCGCCCGCGCGCCGGACGACGGGCTCGCGCGCGCGTTCGGCTTCCGCGTGCTGCGCCCCGACGGCGCGTGCGACGTCGACAGCGAGTGCGCGCTCGGCGCCGAGGTGTGCGCCGGCGGCCGATGCACGCCCCTGCCCGGCGTGTGCGCCGCGGACGCGGACTGCCCCGGCGGCTACGCGTGCGACGCAGCGACCGGCACGTGCGCCCTGCCCCCGCGGAGCTGCGCGACGGACGCCGACTGCCCGGCCAGCGACCGCTGCGACGCCGGCGCGTGCGTCCCGCGGCACCTGTGCGGCGACGCGGTCCCCTGCCCCGCCGGGTTTACCTGCAACCCGGCGCTGGGACGGTGTTTTTCGGAGTAGGCTGGCGGTATGGCTCTGTCGCGGCTGGTCGTCATCGAGGGCCCCGACGCGGGCGTCGAGTTCCCGATTCCCGCCCGCGGCGGCGGCATCGGCCGCGGCGACGACAACGCGATCCAGCTGTCGGACCTGTCGGTGTCGCGGTCGCACTGCACGATCGAGTTGATCGACGGCCGCCTCGCCCTCGTCGACAACAAGAGCACGAATCGCACGCTGGTCAACGGCAAGCCGATCACCGTGCACCTGCTCGAACAGGGCGACGAGATCGCAATCGGCAAGACACGGCTCGCGTTCATCCCGGGCGACGGCCCGAAATCGAAGCAGCGCACGATCAAGCCGAGCCGCGTGACGATGGAGATCGGCTCGGGCGAGCTGCTGCAGGTCGCGCGCGAGCAGGTGCTCGGACCCGACGGGCGCGCGCAGCGGCACCTCGCGGCGCTCGCGCGGCTCGGCGACGCGCTGCGCGCGGCGGGCGACCGGACGAGCGTGGCGCACGCGGCGTGCGACGTCGCCGCCGAGGCGCTCGCGGGCGACCGCGCGTTCGTGCTCGTGCGCGATGCGGCCGGCCGCATGATGCCGATCGGTTCGGCGGTGGCCGCGCGCGATCCGGACGGGACGAGCTACGACCTGGCGCCGGACGCGCTCGACAAAGTGATGTCCGAGCGCAAGGCGATCGCGCTCGAGCCGCGCGACGACGGCGGCCGCCGCGCGGTCGCCGCGCCGCTGATGTCGCGCAACGACGAGGCGCCGTTCGGCCTGCTGCTCGTCGACCGCCGGCCCGATTCGCCGCTGCCGGCGTGGGACGCGATCGACCTGATGGCGTGCGGCTGCATCGCGCAGCTCGTGTCGGCCGCGGTCGCCGGCGTCGAGGCGCGCGCCGCGCTCGCGAGCGAGAACCAGCGCGTCGTCGAGCGCTTTGGCGGGGGGTGGCACTTCATCGGCGACTCTCCGCCCGCCCGCCAGGTTCTCGAGTTCGTCGGCAAGGTCGGCCCGAGCGACGCGACGGTCCTGCTCGGCGGCGAGTCCGGCAGCGGCAAGGAGATGGTCGCTCGCGCGATTCATCAGGCGAGCCGCCGGCGCGACCAGGCGTTCATCGCGGTCAACTGCGCCGCGCTGACCGAGACGCTGCTCGAGTCCGAGCTCTTCGGCCACGAAAAAGGCGCGTTCACCGGCGCGACGGATCGCAAGCTCGGCCGATTCGAGCTGGCCGACAAGGGGACCCTGTTTCTCGACGAGGTCGGCGAGCTGAACCTCAATTGCCAGACCAAGTTCCTGCGCGTGCTCGAGGAGCAGGTGTTCGAGCGCGTCGGCGGCACCCGACCGATCCGCGTCGACGTGCGCGTCATCGCGGCGACCAACCGCGACCTCACCGACATGGTCCGGCGCGGCGCGTTTCGCGAGGATCTGTTTTACCGGCTCAGCGTCATCCACACGGTGGTGCCGCCGCTGCGCGCCCGGCGGGACGACATCCCGCTCCTCGCGGAGCACTTTCTGCAGATGCTCAGCGCGCAGGTGCCGCGGCGCATCGCCGGCTTCACCCCCGCGGCGCTCGCCGCGCTGCAGGCCCACCCGTGGCCCGGCAACGTGCGCGAGCTGCGCAACGCGGTCGAGTACGCGATCGTGCTCGGCACCGGCGAGTGGATCGACGCTTCCGACCTACCGCCCCACATCGCGGCGGCCGCGGCCGGAGCGCCCGCGCCGACGCCCGCCGTGGGCGTGCCGCCCGTTTCGGCCGCGGGCGTGCCGCCCGTCCCGGCCATGGGCGTGCCGCCCGTCCCGCCGGCCGCCGGCGCCCCGACTGCGGCGGCCGCGCCGCCGGTGGCCCCCATCGCGCCCGCCCCGCCGCCGGTGCGACCGAAATCCCTGCGCGAACTCGAGCGCGAGGGAATCATCGCCGCCCTGCGATCGACCGGCGGCAACAAGGCGCAGGCCGCTCAGCTGCTCGAGATCGACCGGTCCACCTTATATAAGAAGATAAAGGATTACGGCATCGACGTGTGAGCGCACCGGGTTCGCGCGCGCCTCGCACAAAAAAAAAACGGCGGAGCGTGCGCTCCGCCGTCTCCACGGCGCACCGAAGGGTGCGCGCTCGGACTACCAGCGACCGCGACCGCCGCCGCCGCGCTGCTTCGCGGTGGCGTGATCGCAGCGGATGGTGCGGCCGTCGAGGCTCGCCCCGTTCATCGCCTCGATCGCGCGATCGGCGTCCGCCGGCGCGTCGTAGGTGACGAACCCGAACCCGCGCGAGCGGCCCGTGTCGCGATCCGAGATCACCTTCGCCTCGAGAACCTGACCGTACGACGCGAATGCGTCCGCGAGGCCGCGATCGTCGGTGTCCCAGCTGAGGCCGCCTACAAATACCTTACTCGACATGAACTCTCCTGCTCCAGGTCCGCCTCGACGGGCGGACTCTCTCGATGGATGCGCGCTTGAACGGTAACGAATCGACTCGGCGCGCACCAACGAGGCAGAGCAGTTTGCTCAGCCGGCGAGACCCTTCGCTCGTCCTCTCTCAGGACGGCTCCCTTCTACCACTGCCGCGGCCCGCGACCAAGCGCTTTGTCGCGTTTTCTCGTTTGGGGCGTCATTTCAACGGACTGCGCGGACAGCCGCGCCGGCGAAACTGCCGATCAGCCGGCGAAACTACCGATCAGATCAAGATCGACAGCCTGCGGCGCGCATCGCGCACGAGGTCGTCGTCCTCGCACACGGCAAACAGCGCGACGAGCGCCCGGCGCGCGGCGGCGTCGCGCCAGTGACGCTCCGACTCCACCAGCGCGAGCAGCTCATCGAACGCGCCGCGAAAGTCGCCGCGCACCGCGCGGCAGCCGGCGCGCGCGTAGCGCGCCTCCGGGGCGTCGCCCGCGGGCTCGGCGCCGCCCGCGTCGCGGCACGCGCGCACGAGGTCGACCGCCGCGAGCAGCGCCTGCGCCGCGTCGTACTCGTCGGCCGCGGCGGACACCGCGCTCGCGTGGTGTTCGACGGCCTCGACGTCGCCGCGGTGAAACGCCACGCGGGCGGCCTCGAGTCGAACGGCCGGCCGATCCGGGTAGCGATCGGCGAGGGCGGCGAGCCGCGCGGCCGCGCCGTCCAGGTCGCCAGCGCGGCGAGCCGCGCGCGCGGCATCGAGTTCGGCTTCCCACTCGCTGCGCACGTGGCGCGCGAGAAACGCGCGGACGGCCGACTCCGGCAGCGCCCCAACGAACTCGTCGACCACGCGCCCGTCGACGAACAGCTTGCACGCCGGGATACCGCGGATGCCGAACCGAGACGCCAACCCCGGGTGCGCCTCCGTATCGACCTTGGCGACGATCAGCGCGCCGGCATAGTCGTCCGCGACGCGCTCGAGCACCGGGGCGAGCATGCGGCACGGCCCGCACCAGGCGGCCCAGAAGTCGACCAACACCGGCGTGTCGCGCGACGCGGCGACGACCGCCTGGTCGAAGTCGGCCTCGCCGACCTCTCGAACCCACCTCGATGCGCTCATGCCGACATCCTTTCGGCGCCGGCGGCCGCGTCGACCCACTGCGCCATCTGCCGGGCATCCACGAGACCGGAATGACGATGGACCACGTCGCCGCCGCGAAATACCGCGAACGTCGGAATGCCGCGGATCTGATAGCGAGCGGCCATCTCCGGGTGCGCCTCGGTGTTTACCTTGAGGACGATCGCGCGGCCGGCGCGGTCGCGCGCGAGCTGGTCGACGTGCGGCGCGGCCATGCGGCACGGCCCGCACCACGGAGCCCAGAAGTCGACGAACACCGGCACGCGCGCGGCGCGCACGATCGCGTCGAACTCCTCGGGGCCGACGTCGATCGGCGCCGCGAGCGGCGGCAGCGCCGCCTTGCAGGCGCCGCACCGGCCGCGGTCGGCGAGACGTTCGGGGGGGATGCGGTTGCGGCGACCGCAGGCGGGACAGGTCCGGATCATGCCGACAACGTGACCACGGCCGCGCCGGCGCGCAACCCGGGGCCGGGGCGGCACACGCGAATCTTGGCGTAGCCGACCGGCGATGCCGACGGGGCCGGGTCGGCCACGCCAGGCGGCCCCGTGCCGGTACGCGCGGACGCCGCCGGCGCGGGTCACATCCCACGAATCTTCGCGTAGCCGACGAGCGCCGACAGCGCGTGCTGCACGTAGTCGACCCGCACGTGCTGCCAGTCGTCGCCGACGAACCAGCGGCGCAGCGCGCGCCGGAAGCCGCCGCGGTGCGGACCGGCGGCGACCTGGCACGCGAGCGCGAACGCGATGCCGTCTTCGATCGCTTCGGCGAAACGGGCGCGCGCGGGATGATCGGAGCCGACCGCCAGCGCGATCGCCGCCAGGCCCTCGAGCCGCGTCGTCGTCGGCGTCACCCGCGCGTCGGGCGTGAACGCGCCGGCGGCCCCCGGCACGAGCCGCGTCCACCGCTGCTCGCGCCGCATCGCGTCGCCGAGCGCGATGGCGTGCGCGACGAGTTCGTCGCGCGTTACGGGCGGGTCGACCGCATCCGCGACGTGGGGCAACAGTCGCGCGATGGCGATCATGAGCCAGTGGTCGTTCGGCAGCCGCGCCATCTTGCGCTGGCGGTCGATGAGCGCGCGCGCCGCGCGCAGCGCGAGCGACAGCCACCGCGGATCGCGGTCGATCTCGTAGAGCATCGCGACGCCCAGGATCGCTTCGCCCGGGTAGTACAGCGAGTCGAAGTCGCGCGCGAACGCGTCGCGCTCCGAGTACTTGGACCGAAACGAGCCGTCGGGCCGCTGCATGAACTCGACGAACGCGCCGATCTGCCGCAACGTGTCGACGTCGACGACGCTCGGGTCCAGCGCGCGCGCCGCGATCAGCGCGACCAGACCGAGCCCGGCGCCGCCGAGCTTCGCCTCGCGCGCGCCGCCGGCCTCCTCTCCGGGCAGCGAAAACACCGCCGATCGCCCGGGGAGGCCGGCGACCGGCGCGACGTGGCGCGCGCGCAGGGTGCGCGCGGCCCGCACCAGGGTGTCGCGCACCGCGGGCGTCGGCCGCAACTCGTGGTACATCGCGAGGCTGTAGATCGCGCCCGCGTGGCGCAGGACGTTGTAGCGTCCACCGCCCACGGGCGCACCGGCGCCGTCGACCTCATAGACGAACCGGCCGTCGGCGCCGGCGTGCCGGACCAGATAGTCCGCCGCCGCGCGCATCGCCGCGTCGACCCGGGGCGGATCGACCTCCACCCGCGGGTCAAGCGCCGCGCACGTGACCGCATACGCCGCCGCGACCGCAGCGAAGGTCGCCGTCACAGCCGCGCGCCTCGTCTTCCACCACGGCGTGTTGGCCATCTTCGGCGATGATACGGCGGCCGGCCGCGGCGCGGGGCGACACGGCGCGGCGTTACGGCTTCGGGTGAGCCTTCATCCACGTCCACCGCGGCGTGTTGGCCATCGCCGGCGACGATACGCCGGCCGCCCGCGCGGGGCGACGCGGCGCGGCGTTACGGCTTCGGGTGAGCCTTCATCCACGCCCAGAACACGCCGGGCACCGCGTCGGAGAACGACATGACGTGGCCGGAACCGGCCGCCGTCCACAATTCGACCCCGACTCCGGACGGACAGCCGTCGTACGCGCTCGGCGTCGTCTCGGCGTCCGCGGCCAGCAGATCGAGATCGAACGCCGTGCCTGCAGCGGTCGTCGTCGCGCAGCCGTCGTAGCCGGCCCACATCGCCACCGTGTCGGCCGCGCTCGGGTATGCGCGCATGGCCCCGTCCGGAAACTCGATCGCTCCTCCGTCGTACAAGATCGTCTGGTCGGCATCGCCGTGCACCTGCAGCACGCTCACCGGTTCCGCCGGACTGCAGGCGGTCGAATCCGCAAACGTCGCACCGGCGATCGACACGACGGCCGCGAACGTGTCGGCCATGTCGCATGCGAGCCGATACGCCATGAAGCCGCCGTTGGAGTGGCCGATGGCGAAGATGCGCTTGGGATCGACGTTGTAGGCGGCGCGAATGTCGGCGACGATGCCGGCAAGGTAGGCGACGTCATCGACCCCCGAGCCTTCGAAGTCGCAACAGGCGTCGGTGGCGTTCCAGTAGCCCTTGCCGGCGCCATCTTTCAGGCCAGGTGGAGCGATCACGAGCACGCCCTCGGAGTCGACCAGCGTGTCGAACCGCGTGTAGCCGGTGATGAACGTGGGGTCTTCCGAATAGCCGTGCAGCAGGACGACCAACGGCGCGGGCACCGCCGGATCGTAGTTGGCCGGCACGAGCAACTCGGCCGGACGGTCGCCACCGAACGTCGTCGGCAGCCCCGCGTCGGGGGGCGCCGCGTCCGCGCGCGGCGCGGCGTCCGGACGCGGTGCCGCGTCCGCTCCGCCCGTTCCGTCGTCGCCGCAGCCGGCGACGAGCAACCACAACCCAACGGCCCCCCGTGCGACACGACGCATGCGATCGCGCATGTGAGCACGATATCAAATCTGCGGCGCGCGTGCGCGCTCCCGGTCACGGTGGAGACGCGCCGGCGAGCGCCGCGACCGCCGCGCGCACGGCGCGCTCGACGCGCGGCGGCACCGGCGCCTGCCCGCACTGCCGACACGCGGCGAGCGCGGCCCGCAGCGCGTCGCAGCGCGCGCGGCAGGCGGCGCACCGGTCGACGTGCGCCTCCATCTGCGCGCACAGCGCCGGCGCGACGTCGCCCTCGAGGTGCTTCGACAGCAGCGCGACCACGTCGGGGCATGCCGCGGCGGTGTCGGGTGCCTGCGCAACCAACGGCTGGAGCTGCTCGCGCACGAATGCGCGGGCGCGGTGCAACCGCGACTTGACTGCCGGGACCGACACCTCGAGCACAGTTGCCACCTCGCGGGCGCTGAGCCCCTCGACGTCGCGCAAAACGAGCACCTCACGGTAGGGCGGGTCGAGCGCCGCGATCGCTCGCTCGATCGCGGCGCCGAGTTCGCGCGCCGCGACCACGTCCTCTGGACTCGCCGCGCTCGGGTCCGGCAGCGACGCGCTGTCGTCGACGTCCGTGTCCAGCGACTCGACCCGGGCGGGCGCGTACTTGCTCCGGCGACGCCGCTTGATGCAGTGGCTGCGAGCGACCTGGAACAGCCAGGTCGACAGGGACGCGTCGCCGCGAAACGTGCGCACCGAGCGCGCCAGCGTCAGCAGCGTCTCCTGCGCGATCTCCCTCGCTTCCTCGGGATCCCCACACATCTTCATCCCGTACCGGTAGATGCGCGCCTGGTGGCGCGCGACGAGCGCGTCGACGGCCGACCGGTCGCCCGCTCTCGCAGCGGCGACCAGTTCCCGTTCGCTGCGTGAATCCTTTTCCGGCACGGCGGCTCTCACCAACAGCTGTCCCTGCCGGCAGCTAACCACATCCTGCGTCTCTGAACCGTCATGCGACGTCGCGCCTGCGTTTTTTGCCTGGACCCACCCGCCGTCGCCGCGCCGTGCGTGGGGTTCCACGGGCCTGGCGGCCGACGCGCGACATGCCGGGACAGAGCCCGCGGTCGCACACGGAGGCCCGCGTGATCTTTCGCCAACTCTTCGACACCGACAGCTGCACATATACCTACTTATTGGCCAGCGACCGCACCCGGGAGGCGATTGTCATCGATCCCGTGCGGGACGCGCTGGCCAGTTACCTGCGCCTGCTCGACGAACTCGACCTGCGGCTCGTCTACGCCGTGGACACCCACCTGCACGCCGACCACGTGACGGCGCTCGGCCCGCTGCGCAGCGAGACGCGCTGCGTCACGGTGATGGGGCGCGAAACGGCGGCGGACTGCGTGTCCGAGCGCATCGCCGATGGCGACACGATCGAGGTCGGCGGCGTGCGCCTCGAGGCGCGCTACACGCCCGGCCACACCGACGACTCGTACTCGTTCGTGCTCGCCGAGCCGGGCGGGCCACTGCGCGTGTTCACCGGCGATACGCTGCTCATCCGCGGCACCGGTCGGACCGACTTCCAAAACGGCGACCCGCGCCTGCAGTACCAGAGCCTGTTCGGCAAGCTGCTCGCGCTGCCGGACGACACCCTGGTCTACCCCGCGCACGACTACAAGGGATGGACCGTGAGCACGATCGGCGAGGAACGCCGCCACAACCCGCGCCTGCAGGTCGCGTCCATCGACGAGTACGTCGACATCATGAACAACCTGAAGCTGCCACACCCGCGCATGATGGACGTGGCGATCCCCGCCAACCGCGCGTGCGGCGACACGGTGTAGCCGGCGCGCGCGATCCCGGCGGCGGCGCTGGCATCGCACCGGTCGCGCGGGCCCCGCGCGGCGCGGCCCGAACAGCCGTTTTGTCGGTCATCCTCCTGACTGCTTCGGCACGGGTTCCGCGTTAGGGTCGACGGCGTCTGGAGTCCCCCGTGTCCACCATTCGCATCCTACTCGCCGACGACCACGCCCTGTTTCGCTCGAGCCTGCGCCTGCACCTCGAGACCCATCCCGAGCTCGAGGTCGTCGCGGAGGCGGCCGACTGCGAGTCGGTCCTGCAGCATGCCCGGCGCACGCAGCCCGACGTCATTCTGCTCGACCTGGCCATGCCCGGCGGGGACGCGCTGGACGTCATCCCGCGGCTGCGCGAGGCCTGTCCCGCCAGCCGCATCCTGGTGGTGACCGCCTTCGCGTCGCCGACCTATCTGCGGCGCTCGCTGTCCGCCGGCGCCTCCGGCTACGTGTGCAAGGCGACCTCACCGGAGCAGCTGCTCGCGGCCGTGCGGGCGGTGCGCGAAGGCAAGACCTACATCTCGTTGTCCGAGACCGAATCGGGCGCGGCGCTCGGCACCGGGTCGACGCGCGTGCCCGCCGTCGGCCCGGAGCTGTCCGGTCGGGAGCGCCAGGTTCTCGAGCTGATCGCGTACGGCCACACGTACAAGGAGATCGCGTCCGAACTCGGCGTGTCGATCAAGACGGTCGAGACCTATCGGTCGCGCCTGTCCGAGAAGCTCGGCCTGCGCTCGCGCAGCGACATCGTCCGCTACGCGCTCGACCACAACATCCTTCGCGCGTGACGCCGTCCGCGCGCGACGGCCGCCGTGCGTTTTTCCGACCCACGCCGTTGCCCGCCGCCCGCCAGTGTGTAGGATGGCCGCCATGGCCACCTACACGTGCAGCAAGTGCGGAATGAGCGTGAACCTCACCTGCGCCAAGTGCGGCGCCGCCCTCGTCCACGACTCGATCACCAAGGACGACGGCACCGCGGTCGCCATCTCGAAGTGTCCCAACGGAGACGGCAAGGTCAAGTCGCCGCTGTGCTGCGGGCAAGACATGACCTGTCCCGTCTGACGCCCGCGTGACGCTCGCGGGGTCGCGTGCGCACCGCACCTTCGCGCGCCACGATCCGGCCGCCTCGCCGGCAGACACCGCGGCCCCGCGCGATTGCCTGCCCGCGCGCCGGCGTGCCGCGAGGCGCGCGACCGTAAGCGACAGGAAGCGGCGTCTTCCGGCCCGCGCGCGGACGCGCTGCCCGTTCGCGACCGCCGCGCGTCCCCGCTGGCGGGCCGGGGTGCCTGCGTTCAACGCTCGCGCGGCGCCGCGGTGGCGGGGGGCGAGCCGGCCCCATCCCCGTCAGGTAGCGCGTCCGGCTCGGGACACCGAGGGCGGTTCGGGTTCGGCACGTACGGCGCGATCGAAGGCCGGCCGGCACCGGCGTCGGAACGCCGAGCGGCGTCGGCCGGCGCGGGCGCGCACGGCACCTGGCGCGGCCCCGCGTCGCGATCGAGGCGATCGAGGACGTCGGGCGGAACGGCCTCCCCCGACGAGCGCACCTTGTGCGGTCGCTCCGGGTCGGCCTCCTCCGGTCGCTTGCCGGCGAGTTCCGGGTTCATCAACGTGAGCACGGTCGCCGTCGCGGCGGCACCCACGGCGACTTTCTTGGGATCCGCCTTCGGAACCTTGGCGCCGACGGGCGGCCCGCCGCACGCGGCGACGGCGACGATCGTTGCCACGCCACACGCCCGAACGAACCGCGTCATGTCCTCATTGTACCGCTCGGATCGCGCGGCGGTGGCCGCGGTCGCGCACGCTGCCGCCGCCGCGTCCGGGTGTGTGCGCCCGCTGGGCCAGCCCTGCGGGCCAACTCGATCTGTGACGCGTAGCCCCGTTCGGCCGGGCGGCACTCGCGCCGGCGCCTGGGCCCACGCCCGGTGTCGCACCGCGTCATTCGCGGTCGCTTCCCCGTGGTGACGCGGCTCGGCAGGCGCGATCTCGGAGATCACTCCCGAACGAAAGTGACAGAAATGGGGCCCATCGGCGGGGGGTGGAGTCGCAGGGGGTGGGGAGCGATGTCCCGCGCCTGTCCACCCGGGGTCGGGACATCCTCGCGAACCCTGGTTTCCGTGAATTCTTCCTGTCTTAGCCCTAGGGGCCACCCGGCGAGGCCAGCTTGAACCGGCCCGAGCTTGCCGCGAACGCCTTCGATCGCCCGGACCGCCGGTCCCTTCCGGCCGGCATAACCAACGGATTTTCCACGATGCCTACATCGGCACAGGGATTGCGACAGCACGGGCTGCAAGTCATCCCACCAGACCAACGCCGGGTCACAGGAGCTGCCATGACGTCCAGACTGAATCCCTTCTTGATTGCCGCCGCCGTGGGTATCCCGGCCGCGGCGGTCGCGGCCCCGCACGTCGATACGATGCTGGTCCGCGACGGCTACGACGCAGGCGAGACGCGCCGCGACGAAGACGGCCGCGACCGGCCTCGCCGCGCTGTCTACCCGGGCGGCGAGCAAGCCCAGCTCGCCCAGCTCGCGTCGGGCGAGATCTTGATGTTCGGAATGGGCTCGTACCGCCTCAACGGCGAGCTGCCCAACCACCGCAACCAGATGTTCTGCGCTTCGATCAAGATGGACCCGGTCCTCGGGCCGCAGCTGCAGAACCTCAAGTACGTCACCAACAACCAGGGCGACCGCTACCGCAACGCGCACCACCCGCGCGTGACGCCGATCTTCAACGGCGAGGCCGTCGCGGTCACCTACAACTACGCCCCGAACAACCACGCCTACGCCTATCAGTTGGTGTTCGGCCCGAACTGCGAGCAGTTGTCGGAGCGTACGCGCATCGTCGCCAAGAACAACGACAACTGCAGCGAGACCGGCCAACACCCGGAAATCGTGACGTATCAGGACGCCACGACGACGCGCCTGTTCTCGGCGCACGGCTGCAACGGCAACGGCAGCGACGACTCGTGGGCCGCCATCACGGAGATCCGCAAGAATCCCGACGGCACCTACACGGTCGAGAAGATCACGGACGACATCCGCACCGAGCGCGAAGAGGAGCGCAGCCGCCCCGACGTGCTCGCGACCAACATCCCGGATCTCGCCGTCGTGTGCCTCACCGCGGGCAACACGCAGCCGCCGAACCGCGGCGTGTACTGCTCGGGCTACGACACCCAGACCGGCGAGCAGCTGTGGCGCATGGCCGTCGCGAAGAAGGAAGACGGCATCTACCGGACGCAGATTCGCGCCACCCCGATCCTCGACGCGGCCGGCAACCCGACCAACAAGGCGTACGTGACCTGGCAAGAGCTCACCAAGCGCCGCCGCAAGGAGAAGGGCACGGCGAAGATGATGGCGTCGGTCATCAGCTACGACCGCAACGGGATGAGCATCGAAGCCGTCCCGCAGACGGACATCTTCCCGGGCGGCGACGCGACGCACGCGAGCCAGTGCTCGACCCTGTGGGGTGAGGACGGCGCCGCCGAGTCGCGCATGGTGCTCATCAGCGGTTCGATCAACGGCAACGCGTCGGCCCTGTCCACCGCCCACGTCGTGGGCTGGAACGACCTCGAGCGCAAGCTCACGCACGTCCGCAAGATCGGCCTCGCCGCCGCGATCGACACCGGCTGGCTGTCGAACCTGTACGGCGAGAACCCGACGACCCAGGGCCGCAACTACATCCAGTGCATCGGCAACGTCCGCAACCCGGGCTACGGCGTCACCGGCGGCTATCAGCCGGACGTCCGCTCGTTCGTCGCGATCGCCGCGCACACTCGCCGCATCGACCCGACGACCGGCGCCCCTGAGGAGAAGCTGGCGACCGAACTCGTGCTCATCCCGGCCGTGACCGCGCCCGCCGCGACCCTGCCTCCCGACGAGCCGAACAACGACCCGGACCCCGAGCCCGAGCCCGAGCCGAACCCCGAGCCGCAGCCCGACCCGGACCCGGCGCCGACGCCGACCGCCGACATGGCCGGCTGCAGCACCACCGGCACCACGTCGGGCGCCGCGACCGCGCTGCTCGTCGCCCTGGCTCTCGGCCTGCCGCGCCGCCGCCGCCGCTAACCCCGCCACGCCTATACGAAGGAGCATCTGATGTCCTGGCGCACACTCACTCACACACTCGCCTCCGTGGCGCTGCTGGCGACGGCGTGCGCGGGCGAGCTCGAGCCGCTGAACCCCAGCGACCCGGAGCCGCCCACGCCGCCGCCGAGCGGCAGCCCGGACGCGGGCGTCCCTGAGCCCACGGGAGACGATCCGTCGGTCCTGTTCTCCACGAACGTCCAGCCGATCGTCGCCCGCTGCGCCGGCGAAGCCTGCCACACCGGCGTCGGCACGCCGCTGAAGTTCCTCGGCTCGCCGTCCCCGGACGACGACTACGAGAGCATCACGGCGTTCCCGTCGGTGACGGGCAACTTCCAACCGGCGCTCGCGAACATGCTGTTGAAGATCGACGCGGGCGGCCACTACGGGCAGTCGTATACCCAGGCCGAGCGCGATGCGATCGTCGCCTGGCTGCAGGCCGAGAGCAGGGTTCGCGCGGACGCCGACGACGACGGCGAGCCCGACCCGCCGCCCGCGTCCACCAACGCGTTCGCCGAGTGGTCTGGCTGTATGACCAAGGCCAACTGGGATGCCGCGCAGATGGGCGACTGGGCCGACAAGCGGGCCGAGGGCGGTGACACCTGCTCGACCTGTCACGCCGACGGCGCGTTCCGGTTCAACACGAACCCGACCAACGACACGATGTTCACCATGAACCGGACGGAGCTGTACATCATCGGGTTCTTCACGGTGAAGGTGAACGCCGACGGCAGCCAGCAGGTCATCCCGGCCTACGACAAGCTCGAGCGCATGGGCAACGGCTCCACCCTGCACCCGCGCTTCGACTACGGCCCGGACGACCCGTACTTCCAGCGGCTCGCCGAGTTCCATCAGCTCACCGAGCAGACCAAGCTGGCCGGCCAATGCGGCCCGGCTCAGTTCCCCACCCCGTAACCCCTACCGACACGGAACCCCATGCGCTCGCTGGCCCTCCTCGCCGTACTTGTCGCCCCCTCGGCCTGCCTCCAGTCGGAGTTCACTCCGGTGGATCCGGGACCGGACGCCGGCACCGCGCCGCAACCCGACGCCGATGTCGGCGGCGGCGAGCCCGACGCGGAGCCGGTGAACGTCGACCCGCTGGCCGAGTGGTCGGGATGTATGAACCTGACGAACTGGGATGCGTCAGGCATGGCGACGTGGGCCGACAAGCCGACCGAGGGCGGCACGGTGTGCTCCTCGTGTCACGGGGACGGGCTCGCGCGGTTCTTCGCGAACACCGACGACACGTTGATGTTCACCTACAACCGCTACGAGACGTTCATCACGGGGTTCTTCACGATCGGTACCCGCCCCGACGGCACGGTCGACATCGTCCCGGCGTACGCCAAGCTCGACCTCAAGGGCGGCGGCGCCAACAACCACCCCACCTTCGCCGTCGGCGACGCCGACCCGTACTACCAGGCGCTCGAGACGTTCTATCAGCTCACGCTTCAGCGCCGGCAAGCGGGCCTGTGCGACCCCCCGGGGTTCCCCACGCCCACTCCGAACCCGTAGTCTGAGACGTTACACTTCGCGCGGCCGCGCGCCGCCACCTGCCCTCCCCGCCCCGAGCGCTCTGCTCGGGGCGTTTTCTTTTGCCAGGTCGCCGGGGTGGCGCGGCTACAGCGGGTCGGGCTCGTCCGGCGGCGGAGGCGGCGGCTCCGTGAACAGCGCGAGCGCCTGCACGGGCGTGTTCGACGGCCCCAGCACGATCTGGCCCGACGACTGCGGGTTCGCGACAAAGTACGCCTGTTCCAGCGCCGCCCGATCGAGGCGCGCGACCTTGCGCTCGTCGTAGATCAGATCCGCGGCCTGCACGGACGTCACGTCGACGCCCTGTTTGGCCAGATACGGCAGCAGCTTCCAGCGCAGCTCGCCCGCGTCGGTGCGCTCGGCCAGTTTTTCGGCCCCCGCGAGCATCCGCCGCTTGATCCACACCGCGAGCCGGTCGTCCTTGTAGACGCGGATGCCGCCGCGCATCGGCTCGCCGTAGTACGGAATGCCGTCGATGACCTTGCCGTCGAGCAGCGTATCCCCGTTGTCGCTCACGTCCGGCGGACGCTTGTCGATGTACACGCACACGGCCGCGATGTGGTCGAACGTCGTGCTCGTGCGCAGGTCTTCCGGGAAGTACACGAGCGGCTTGCCCGACGTCTCCGAGCCGAAGCCGAAGTACAGCCGGTCGCGCACGCGGCGCAGTTCGGGGCCCGAGATCTCGGCGACGAAGTGGTTGCCGCCGTAGATGTGGACCGCCTTGACCCGAGCCAGGTCGACTCCCGCCGCCTCGAGGTACTCGGCGAGCCGGTACCGCCGCACCTTGATCTTCTCCTCGCGCGGTCCCGGCTGGCCGGCGCGGAAGTCGAGCATGCGCACGTCCTCGAGCCACACCGGCCGAAGCTTGGCCGGCAGCTCGCCGAACCACAGCACGCCGATCGGCACGCCATCGACGTAGACGCCCGCGTCGCGCCACTTGCGCCCGCCGCGCTTGTACTCCGCGGGGACCCACTTTGCGTTGGCGCGGTGGTGCCCGGATACGCCCGCAAACGGCGCAGCGTCGGCGGGTTGCGCCGCAGCGGGAGCCTTGCGCGGCGCGTCGGACTTCCCGGAGCACGCGGCAGCGACCAGACAACACACGGCGAGGGATGGACGACAGCGTGGCATGATTGCTGCTGGAGTATAGAGGCGATGACACGGTTGACCATCTTCGCGCTAGCACTTTCCGTCTTTTCCGGCGGTTGCGGAGAGCTCGGCCAGGTCGATTCGCCGCCGGGCGGGGGGGACCCTGGGGATCAACTCCCCGACGGGGTCGCGTGCCAGGCCGAGCTGTCGATCACGGGCACGCTCACGCCACCGGGGACCCCGCCGGATCCCGCCGAGGGCTGCGTGCCGGTCGGGACCTGGACCCTGCAGGTCGCGGTCGACGATCCGGGCACC
This sequence comes from Deltaproteobacteria bacterium, assembly GCA_003696105.1. Lineage (NCBI taxonomy): Bacteria > Pseudomonadati > Myxococcota > Myxococcia > Deltaproteobacteria bacterium. Next base: position 29,992 of record RFGE01000190.1, read on the forward strand.
TGCGACCAGGTCGATCACGAATCCACCTACGTCTACGAGGTGACCGGCGACATCGACAACGGCTACGACGTGACCTACCAGGGCACCCCCGCCGGCGAGGTCTACCTGAAGATCACATCGGAGGGCGGCGCCTGCCAGGGCAGCTTCGAGCATTACAGCGCCGACGGCAGCGCGCTGCTGCTGCTCAAGCCGTTCGAGGAAAACCTGGCGATCTCCGGCCGCGGTTACTTCGAGCGCTACGCCGAGTGACGCGCTCACCGCCGCCTTGCGGCCGCGCCAGCCGCGCGGCCGGCGAGCGCGAGGCGGCGGGCGACGGCGCCGGCGGTCGGCGGCGCGCGGTGTGCGGGTTACCCGGTCGCGAGTGAGCCGCCGCCGGCCGTTCGTGCGACGGCGTTCCCGTTGCACAAGCAACTGCCGGTCCGGCGTCGCGTTTCGCCTTCCAGGTCGGCGCCGGCGTGGTACGCTCACGGCGAATCGCGAGGCGGTTCGATCCAGAAAGGGGGCGGACGTGAGTGGCCAGGCGGACGGCGCGGCGGCTGGGGTCGATTCATTGCGCGAGCGCGTGCGCAGCCGCAATCCGAAGATGCAGCGACTCGTCGACTACGCGGTCGCCGTCGCCAAGACGCCGTATGCGGTGTTGCTCGAAGGCGAGACCGGCACGGGCAAGGAAGTGTTCGCACGCGGCATCCACGCTGCCTCCGGCCGACCCGGGCCGTTCGTCCCGCTCAACTGCGCCGCCGTCCCCGACACCATGTTCGAGGCGGAACTGTTCGGCGCGCGCCGCGGGGCGTACACGGGGCTCGTCGACGAGCGTCCGGGCCTGTTGTCCGTGGCCGACCGCGGAACGCTGTTTCTCGACGAGATCGCCGACATGCCATTGCCGATGCAGTCCAAGCTGCTGCGCGTGCTCGAAGACGGCGAGATCCGCCCGCTGGGCGGCACGCGCTCGCTCCGCGTCGACGTGCGCGTCATCGCCGCCACGCACCGGTTCCTCAAGCCGCTCGTCGAGTCGGGGCGCTTCCGGCGCGATCTGTACTTCCGGCTGAGCGCCGCGTGCATTCGACTTCCGCCACTTCGCGACCGGCCGGAGGACATCCCGCTTCTGGTCGACGCGGCAGTGGATGCCGCCTGCCGCCTGCAGAACGTTCCGCGCTGTTCGGTGAGCCGGGCGGCGATCAACGCGCTGATGCAGCACCCGTGGCCCGGCAACATTCGCGAACTGAACAACTGCATCGCCGCGGCGGTCCTGCGCGCGCAAGGCGCTCCGATCACGCCGCCCGATCTGCAGCTGTCGCCGAGCGCGCCGGCCATCCGGGCGACGGACGCCGGCGATCGCGGCGACGACGACGACGAGCCGCCGTGGATGCGCGGGCCGTTCTTCGATGCGCTCGAGGCGTTCGAGGCGCGCTACCTGCGCTCGCTGCTGCGCGCGTCGCGCGGCAATCTGTCCGAGGCGTCACGGATCTCCGGATTGTCGCGGTCGGCGATCCGCAGCAAGGCCCGCGCCTACGGCCTTCTCGGCGACGGCGACGGCGCGCCGGGCGTAGCGGCGAGGCAGCGCGTGCGAAAGCCGCCGCGCGAGTGACGGGTACGCGCCACCCCGACGGCGCCTCATCCGTCGCCTTTTCCACAACCTACAGCACGGCCGCAAACCTGCACTGGCCGCTATCCGCCACTCCCGAAACGATCGCGCGTCCGACCCCACCTGGCGGCGCCACTTGCGGTGGCACGGGTGTTGCGTGTGCTTCAGCGCGGGCGAGCAAACTCATTCGAGGGGGAACGACGGCTGTGACGGAACACAATCCGGGCAATGTGTTGGTATTGCGCGCACAGGGAGCGGGGCACGGAACGGTGGAGGCGGCACTGCGCTCGACCGGCTATCGCGTGCTCACGGCAGCGGGAGGGCGGGACGCGCTCCGGTTGTGCGCGTCCACCGACCGTCCGGACCTCGTGATTCTCGACGTCGAGGAAGCGACCGCGGACGCGCTGACATGGCTGACGGAGCTGCGCCGGACCACCCGACGGGCGTGCCTCCCTGCAATCGTCGTGTCCAGGGCACCCACGCGCGACTCCGCGGTCGCTTTCCTCGACGCCGGGGCGACCGACTACGTCTCGCGCCCTGACGACGACGAGCTGCGCGCACGCGCGCGCTGCGCGATCGCCGCCGCGCGCGAGGCGCGCCGGTGGCGGGACGGCTCGACTGTCGACCCGCTCACGGGACTGCTCAACCGCCGCGGCCTGCTGGCGCGCATGGACATCGAGATCGCGCGCGCGGTGCGCGGGAGTGCGCCCCTGTCGGTTGCGTTTCTCGACCTCGACAACTTCGGCTGGGTCAACGAACACCGCGGCCATGCATTCGGCGACGACGTCCTGCGCGCGGTTTCGACTTCGTTGCAATACCAACTTCGGAGATGGGACGTGGCTGCGCGCTGGGGTGGCGACGAGTTCGTCGTCGCGCTTCCCGGCACGGGCCGCCTCGCAGCGGCCCGCGTGATGGCTCGCATCGACGCGGCGATCGCGCGCCTGCGCTGCGACGGCCGAACGCCGGACGGAGTCGGCGCATCCTGGGGCATCGCGAGCCTGTTTCAGGACGTACCGGGCAATGCCGACCGCGCCGCCGAACGCCTCATCGAAGAGGCCGACCGCGCCATGTACCGGCGCAAGCACGCGCGCCGACGACCGCGCGGCGATCCGGAGTCGTCGTGGACGGCCGGCCGCAGCAGGGCAACCTCGTAGACGGGGGCGCGCGATGATGGAGCGACGCAAATCGTACCGGATCCCGTTGCACGCCGACGCAGTGGTCCGCGCGCGCCGCATCGCCTATCGATGCACGGCGGACGATGTGTCCCTCGGCGGCGCTCACCTCACGCACACGCCGCGACTCGACCGCGGCACCCCGATCCAACTCGAGATTCGCCCGGCGGGATTCGATCCGGTGATCGCGACGGGCGAGGCCTGGCGGATCGGCGCCGACTGGATCGGCGTCCGCTTCGGCGCGCTCCACCCGGACGCGGAGGATGCCGTCCACGACCTGTCGATCGCACTGCTCGAGCACGGCCGGCGACCGGGCGCACTCGTCGTCGAGTGCGACCGCCGGCGGCGGGCACGGCTCGCGGAACTGCTTTGTCGAGCTGGATTCGACGTGACCGTGGCCTGCACGCCGCTCGAAACGGTCGCCGCGCTGCAAGATCCGCTGTCGCACATTCGCGCGGCGATCGTCGACCTCGACCTCACGCAGACGTCCGGGTTGGAGGTGCTTCGCTACCTCGCCGTGGAGCACCCCGACATCCGGCGCGTGGCGGTCGCGCGCTGCCGCGGCCGCGGCGACGCGGATCGGCGGGTCGCCGCGCGGTACGCGCACCGGATCGTGTGCGAGCCGCTCTGCGGACGCCACGTCGCCGCCGCTGTTCGCGAGCGCAGGCGGCGCGCACCGGCCGCGGTGCGCGCCGCGTCGCGGCCGCCCGCGCGACTTCGGTGACGGGATCCGCCCGTCGCGCGCACACGTCGCCCCCGCGGCCCGCGACCGGCCGTCCGGCGTGCCCGCGCCGAGCGGGCGGGCTGGCGACGGCAGCCCTACGGCGCGGCGTCGTCGGCGTCGTCGCCGCCGCCGTCGTCCGCCGCGTCGTCGCCGCCGATCTCCATCCACGGCTGGCGCTGCGGCCCGGGCACGATCCCCGCGATGTCCGGGTCGACGTCGCCGTCGGTCCCCGCGCGGCGCTTGTCCTCACGCCGTTCGGCGCGACGCCTCGCTTTTTCTGCGCGCTTGCGCTGGCGCTGCATCTCGCGCTGGCGCTTGGCAAAGGCAGACGGGTTGCGCGCCATCCTACCGGCGCCCCCGGGGCGAGCAGCATGTCCAATCTGCCGCGTTCGTGGTCGTCATACGTCGATCGTGATCCATAAGTCCTCTGCATCGCCGCCGCACACGACGCGGCGGTCGACGCACCGTACCAGGAAATCGACGGGCGTGCCGTGCTTTGGCACAGAAACTGCGTCGCCTTTGCGCGCGCGGCGCACCGTTTTACGATCGGCGGCGTGTCGCGCATCCTCGCCACCGCCGTCCTCCTGCTGTGCGCCTGCGGCAGCGACGCGCCGTCGACCGCCGCCGCGATCCACGTCCCGTTTCGCGTCCTCGGTCGCAGCGCCGACGGCGACGGCACCCTGCGCGATCGCGTCGCGGCGACCGACCTGCCCGACGACGCGTGGCGCGCGTTCGTCGCCGACGCGCGCGCGGCACTCGGCGGCGATCCCGCCGACATCGCCGTCACGGCCGCCGCGATCGCACTGGCTCCGTCGTCCGAAGGCGTGGCGCGCCTGGCCGAGGTGTTCGACGGCCCCGTGACCGTCCGCTGCGAGCTGACCGCGTCCGGCCGCGCGTACCCGCTCGCCGAGGGGCTCATCTACGAGAGGACCGAGCCGGAGCCCGTCGCGCTCGCTCCGCGGTTCGCGCTGGCGGACGTGGAGCCCGACGACGTCGGGCCGCTGCTCGTCGGCGAATTTGACGTCGTGTTCGTGGGACAAGGCGGCGGTGCGTTTCGCGGTAGCGATGCGCGTGCCGACCTGAGCGTCACCCTGGAGATCGCGGCGCGGTAGCCTCACCGCCGCACGCCGCGCGGATGCACGCCGTGGCCGAGCGACGACACGTCGTCAGTCGGGCGGCGGCGGACGACCAACCGCGCCGCGATGTGAGGGCGGCGGCGCGAGAGATGCCTGTGCACGCCGCGACCACGGCGTCGCGCGACGCCGTGCCCCGCACCAGGGCCGCGGGGCACGCGACCGCAGCGACGCGGTCGGAACGTCAGTTCTTTACCGTGCCGTCGCCTTCCGTGAGCGCGCGCCGAACTCCCACGTCGTCCACGACGACGACGGGCGGTGTGCGGGCTCCGGCATCGTCGTCAGCCGCCGCGCGCTGCGCGACCGGCAACAGCACCCGGAAGACCGAGCCGCGGCCGGGTTCGGATTCCACGTCGATGGCGCCGCCGGCCTGCGCGACAATGCCGTAACAGGTCGCCAATCCGAGACCGGTGCCGCCCGCCGCCGACTTCGTCGTGAAAAACGGTTCGAAGATGTGCTCGCGTACGTCGCGCGACATCCCGCAACCGGTGTCGGATACCTCAATCGCGGCGAACCGCGGCGCGAGCCGACGCGCGCGGCGGTCCGTCGACTCGTACACCGAGCGCGTGCGCACGACCAGCGTGCCGCCGTCCGGCATGGTGTCGCGAGCGTTGACGGCCAGATTGAGCACGACTCGGTCGAGTTGGCGCGGATCGATGCACGTGCATCCAGCGGCCGGATCGAGGTCGACGACGACCGCGACATGCGCGCCGACCACTCGGCGCACCAGGGGCTCGATCGCCGAGATCGCCGCGTTGATGTCGACCCGTCTCGGTTGAGCGTCGTCGCGCTGTGCAAACGTCATCAACTGGCGGGTGAGCGCGGCCGCGCGCTCGGCCGCGTCGCGGATCGTGGCGATCTCGGTGCGGCGCGGGTCGTCCGCGGGCGTCTTGACCTCGAGCAGGCGCGCCGACGCCGCGATGCCCGACACGACGTTACCAAAGTCGTGCGCAATGCCGCCGGCGAGTGTGGCGAGCGCGTCGAGGCGCCGGGCGTGCTCCAGTTCGACGGCGAGGCGGTCGCACGTGCCCGCCAGTTGCACGTTCGTCCGCGCCGGAAACCGCGCCGCTGCCAGCAGAAACAACGTGAGGCCGACGACGGAGGTGAACTGCGCGACCGCCTGTTGCGCGGGCGACCACGCGACGACGCCGGCGGGCGCGACGCCCGCGCGGTCCAGCGCGAACCAGGCCGCCACCTCCCCGATGCACAGCAGGGTCCACATCCCGACGACCCAGCGGCGGCTCGCCACCAATACGGCGCACATCGGGATGGTCGCATTCCACACCAGCACCGAGGTGGGGAATCCGCCGCGCGCGGCGGCGAGGGCGCCGATGCCGGCGAAACACGCGGCGGCGAGCACGTTGCCCGCGAGCGCCACCGATCCGGCCTTTTGCAGACAGCGCGGCACGCACAGCGCGACGGCCGCGGCACCGCCGACGAGCGCCGCCCCGAACCACCACGCGTACGCCGCGGCGAACCAGACGGCGTACGCGCCGAACGTGGCGGCGGCCGCGCGCGACACCCACTCGAGTTGGCGAGCCCGCGCCGCCGTGCGCGCGCCGGCCAGGCCCGGGCCCGGCCGCCACGGTGCCGCGCGCCCGAAGCGTTCCCACCGCCCCCGCCCCCTATCGCGCCGTTCGACCCGTTCGCCGCGCCCGGTTTCTTTCACCAAAAAAAAGAGTAAGCAAAATCACTTCAAAAATACAAGAAAATTTTAAACACCTTGTAATTTTGCGGAATCGCATACCCGTCCCCGACCCGTAGCCCGCGACCTGGCGGGTCGCTCGCACGCCGCGCTAGTCGGCGCGACAGCGCCCGATCGACGCGGCCACCGCCGCGTCGATCGGCTCGTGCTGCGGCGCGGGAAAGTCCCGCGGCGTCACCGCGCGCAGGGCCTCGAGCACCCGCGGCCACGCGCCGCACGCGCGGCGCAACCGCGCGAGCGCGGCGAAGCCGGCGTGGTAGGTGCGAAACTGCATCAGGTAGGCGTTGTTGGGCGGCTCGCCCCACCCGAGGTCGGCTGCGAGCGCGCGCAGCAGCCGCCGCTTCCGCCGCCGCTTGACCGCTTCGGGCGCGTCGGACCGATACACCGCGTCGAGGTCGGCGACCGCGCGCCGCAGGCGCTCGCCGGCGCGCCGCTCGTCGGCCAGCTCGCGGCGGTACTGCGCCAGCTCGTCGGACGCGGCGCCGAAGCGCTGCGCGAGATAGTCGGCGGTCATCGCGTCGGCGACGAAGGTCGCGACGCTCTCGTTGAACACTGACTGGTCCGGCACCAACACGTTGGCGTGCACCAGCTCGTGCAACAGCGTGTTGGCGAGCCCGCGCACGCCGCGTCCGGGGTCCAACATGGTCGACAGCACGGGATCGCGCAGCCATCCGCCGGTCGAATACGCCGCCACCGGCCGCACGTACACCTCCCAGCCCGCGCGTTCGAGCCGGCGCGCGAACGCGATCGCGTCGCGCTGATCGAACCAGCCGAGGTACGGAAAGCTGCCGACGAGCGGGAACCGCCACAGCTTCGGCTCGAACGCCAGCGGCCGGCACGCGGTCACGAACCACACCACGCCCTCGCCGGCGATCGGCACGTAGCGATCGTAGTTGCCGCGGGTGGCCAGACCGCTCGCGCGCGCGAACGCGAGCACGCGGTCGACCTCGATCAGCAGGGCCCGGGTCGCGGGATCGGTATCGGGATCCGCGATGACTTCAGCGCGTGGACGCGCTCGCTGCCACAGGTCGAGCTGGCCGAAGCCGGCCTGTACCGCGTAACGCGCGCGCACACAGCCGGACGCGGCCGTTGCGACCGCGAAGGCGACCGCCGAAGCGACCAACAGCGAACGCACGCGCGACATCCTGGCAGCCGACCGGGGGCACCGCCAGGATAGCAGACGGCCGGTCGAGGTCCGCTACACTGCGGCCGTGCCCACCCGAGACGACGAGCTGATCGCGCTGTTTCGCGAACTCGTGGAGCTGGCCACCCTCGATGAGGGCAGCGCACAGTCGTTTCGCGTGCGCGCCTACGAAAACGCGCTGCACGCGATCAAGGCGCACCGCGGCCAGCTCGAGTCGCTGTCGCTCGCCGAACTCATGGCGATCGACGGCATCGGCAAGAGCACGGCGCAGAAGATCCGCGAGTTCTACGAAACGGGCACGATCGCCAAGCTCGAACAGCTCCGGCGCAAATACCCGCCCGAGCTGGTTCAGCTCAGCCACATTCCGGGCCTCGGCCCGAAGATGCTCGCGCGACTGCGCGACGAACTCGGCGTGCGCAACGTCGACGATCTGCGCGCGGCGATCGCGCAACACCGCCTGCGGGAACTCAAAGGGTTCGGCGCCAAGACCGAGGAGAAGCTCCTTCGCGCGATCGAGCGGCTCGGCATGTCCGGCAAGGACCGGCGCACGCCGATCGCCGACGCGCTGCCGGTCGCCGAACAACTCGTCGCCGCGCTGGCCGAGCTTCCCGAGGTGCAGCGCGCGGTCTACTGCGGCAGCCTCCGCCGCCTGCGCGAAACAGTCGCCGACGTCGACGTGGTGGTCGCATCGGAGCGCCCCGCGCCGGTCATGGACCGCGTCGTCGGGCTGCCGTCGGTGCGCGAGGTCCTCGGCCGCGGCGATACCAAGACCAGCGTGGTCACGCAGTCTGGCCTCCAGATCGACGTTCGCGTGGTGGCACCCGCGCACCTGGGCGCCGCCATGCAGTACTTCACCGGGTCGAAGGCGCACAACATCAAGCTGCGCCAGCGCGCGCTCGCGCGCGGTTGGACGCTCAACGAATATGGACTCGCCGACGCCGCGACCGGCCGCGTGATCGCGTCCGCGACCGAGGACGACATCTACGCCGCGCTCGGCCTGCAGGTCGTTCCGCCGCCGATGCGCGAAGACCTCGGCGAGATCGAACTGGCCGAGGCCGGCGCCCTGCCCGCGCCGATCGCGCCGGCCGACCTGCGCGGCGACTTGCACGTCCACACCGACTACTCCGGCGACGGCCGCAGCTCGCTGGACGACGTGGTCGCGGCGGCGGTCGCCCGGGGCTACGCGTATGTCGCCATCACCGACCACGGCGAACAGCTCGCCATAAACGGGGTGAGCCGCGACCGCATCGCCGAACAGCGCGACCACATCGCACGACTGCGCGCGCGGTTCCCGCAAATCGCCATCCTGCACGGCGCCGAACTCAACATCGGCCCGGACGGCGAACTCGACTACGACGCAGAGCTTCGCCAATCGCTGGATTGGTGCATCGCCGCGGTGCACTCGCACTTCGACCTCGACGCGGCCGCACAGACGCGCCGGCTGCTGGCCGCGATGGACGACCCGGCGGTCGACGCGCTCGGCCACCTCACCGGGCGACTGGTCGGCCGGCGCCCCGGGATCGAGTTCGACGTCGACGCCGTGTTCGCCAAGGCCGCGCGCACCGGTGTCGCGATCGAGCTGAACGCCGCCCTGTCGCGGCTCGACGCACCGGCCGAGCTGCTGTGGCGCGCGCGCGGTGAGCCGGGCGGGCCGCGCGCGTACGACCTGGTCTTCACGGTCGACTCGGATGCGCACCACGTCACCGACCTCGACCGCGTGGCCTGGGGGGTGCAGCACGCCATGCGCGGCTGGGTCCCGCGCGACGCCATCCTCAACACGTGGCCGGCCGAGCGCCTGCGGGCGTGGATCGCAAAGCGGCGCGCGCGGGCCGCCGCGCGCTGACCTGTCGCGCGCGCGCCACACGGTGTGGCCCGGCGTCGACACGCCCGCGGCCCCGTCGCGGGCCACCGCGGCGCGCGTCCCGGCGCCCGGCCGGCCCTCCGCTTGCATTCGCCGCGGCCATGCACCGTCGCCTGCCTGGATCGATGCTCCTGTCCGCCGCCGCGCTCGCCGGCGCCTTCACCGCCGCGTGCGGTGCCCTGCCCCGGCCCGCGGAGTCTCCCCAGGTCGACGTCCGCGCCGTCGGCATCACGTCGGTGACGGCCGCGGACGCGACCGGCTACGTCGACTTGTCGATCGCCAACCCGAACGGCTTCGGCGTGCCGCTGCGACACGGCACGTGGACCCTGTCGTTGGGCGGCGCGCGCGCGGTCGCCGGCACCTTCGACCTCGACGCCACCATCCCTCCGCGGGGAACCGCGGCGGTGCGCGCGGCGCTCCACGTCGACCTGGCCGGCGCGGCGACCGTCGCCCGGCAGCTCGCCGGGGGCAACCGCCTGTACGCGCTGCGCGGCACCCTCACGTTTGCGACGCCGGTCGGCCCGATCGACGTGGCGTTCGACCACCGCGGCGAGCTCGCCGACGCGCCCCGGCCGGGCCTGCCGCTGCAGCTCGGCGCGGCGCCGCGGTGACGGCGCCGGCCCCGGCGAACCCATACGGTTGACGGCCATCGCCCCGCTGCGGTAGGCACGCCCCGACGTGTCCGGCGCAGCCCCGAACCACAGCGCGCGCTATCGTGCGCGCCGCCTCGCCAACTGGCTGCCGATGGGCCTCGCGTACGCGTTCCTGTACATGGGGCGCTACAACCTGACGGTCGCCAAGAACGCGCTCGGCGACCAGCTGTCCAAGGAAGCCTTCGGGACGATCTTCGGCGTCGGCTCGCTCGTCTACGGCTTCGCGTTCCTGATCAACGGGCCGCTCATCGATCGCGTGGGCGGCCGGCGCGGCATGTTGATCGGCACCGCCGGAGCGCTCGCGGCCAACGTGTGCATGGGAGTCGCGCTGTACGCGGCGGCGAACTGGGATTGGGCGGTCCCGCTCACGGGCGTGTTCGTCGTGCTGTACGCCGCAAACATGTACTTCCAGTCGTTCGGTGCGGTGTCGATCGTCACCGTCAAGGCGCCGTGGTTTCACGTCCGCGAGCGAGGCACGTTCTCGACGATCTTCGGCGTCCTGATCGCCGCGGGCATCTACTTCGCGTTCGATTGGGGCTCCGCGATCGTCGCCGCGACGCGCGCCGAACCCGGGCACCTCGGGACCACGGCGCGAGCCTTCGCGGCGGTGTTCGGCCTCGGCGGCTCGGGCGTCGACGAAAACTGGATGCTGTTTTTCGTCCCGGCGACCCTGCTCGCGGTGATGTGGGTGATCATGTTCGCCTGGCTGCGCAACACTCCGGGCGAGGCCGGCTTCGACGACTTCGACACGGGGGACGAGTCGCTCAGCGACGACGGCCAGCAGCTGCCCGTGGTCGCCGCCGTGCGGAAGATCCTCACCCATCCGGTGCTGCTGTGGGTCTGCCTGATCGAGTTCTGCAGCGGCGTGCTGCGCAACGGCGTCATGCAGTGGTACCCGATCTACGCGAAGGAGGCGGGGTTCAAACACGACATGTGGATCTCCGCCAACTGGGGCCTCGCGCTGTTGATCGCGGGCGTCGTCGGCGCGAACGCGACCGGCTGGGTGTCCGACAAGCTGTTTCAGTCGCGCCGCGCGCCGATGTGCGGCATCTCCTACGGGATCCTGATCGCGAGCTACGCCGCGCTGGCCGCCACGCTCGGGGCAAACCCGCTTTTCGGCGGCATCGCCGCGGTCTCCGCACAGGCCGCGGTGATCGCGGTGCACGGCATCCTGTCGGGGACGGCGACGGCCGACTTCGGCGGGCGCAAGAACACCGGCATCGTCGTCGGCATCGTCGACGGCTTCGTCTATCTCGGCACCGGATTGCAGGCGTTCCTCGTCGGGGCCCTGGCACCGACCGGCGCCGCGCAGCGCGATCCGAGCAACTGGCTGATCTGGCCGCTGGCGCTGCTGCCGTTCGCGGCGGCGGGGTTGGCGATGGCGCTGCGCATCTGGCATGCGCTGCCGCGGGGAACGCGCGTGGCGCGCGCCGCGGAAGCGGCCGACACGGTGGTGGACGCATGACTCATCCTCCCGAACGCATCTTGCTGGGCCCCGGCCCGAGCGACGTGCCGGCCCGCGTGCTCGCCGCGCTCGCGCGGCCGACCGTCGGCCACCTCGACCCGGCGTTCTTGGCGCTGATGGACGAGTTGCGCGCGCGCTTGCGCGCGCTGTTCCGCACGACCAACGACCTGACCCTCGCGGTGAGCGGCACCGGATCGGCCGGCATGGAGGCGGCGATCGCCAACGTGGTCGAACCGGGCGATCGCGTGCTCGTCGCCGTCCAGGGCGCCTTCGGCGGCCGCCTCGCCGAGGTGGCGCGCCGCTGCGGCGCAAAGGTCGAGACGATCGACGTCGAGTGGGGGCGCGCGTTCGATCCGGCGGACCTGGTGCGCGCGATCCGCGACCGGCGTCCCGCCGTGTTCGCCGTCGTCCACGCCGAGACGTCCACCGGCGTGCGCCAGCCGCTCGACGGCATCGCCGACGCGGTCCACGACGCCGGCGGCCTGCTCGTGGTCGACTGCGTCACGAGTCTCGGCGGCATGCCGGTCGAGGTCGACGCGTGGGGCATCGACGTGGCCTACTCCGGGTCGCAAAAGTGCCTGTCGTGTCCGCCCGGTCTGGCGCCGATCACCCTGTCGCCGCGCGCGGTGGCCAAGCTCGACGCGCGGCGCGCGCCGGTCCAGAGCTGGTACCTCGACCTGTCTTTGGTCCGCAACTACTGGGGCGGCGACCGCGCGTACCACCACACCGCGCCGGTCAACATGCTGTACGCGCTGCACGAGGCCGTCGGCATGGCGCTCGAGGAGGGCCTCGACGAGAGGTTCACGCGCCACGCGCGGATGCACGCGCGGCTCGTGGCCGGCCTCGACGCGCTCGGCCTGTCGCTGCTGCCGCCCGCCGACGTGCGCCTGCCGATGCTCAACGCGGTCTGCGTGCCCGGCAGGCCGGATGCGTTCGACGAGCGTGCCGTCCGCGCCCGGCTGCTCGCCGACTACGGCATCGAAATCGGCGGCGGGCTCGGCGCGCTCGCCGGGCGCGTGTGGCGCGTCGGACTGATGGGACACGCCGCCACCGCGCGAAACGTGGACCTGTTGCTGGCCGCACTCGACCGAACGCTCGCCGCCGCGTAAGCCGTACACTGCGTCGACCGCGCCACACTCTGACAACGCCGTTTCACGCCGGGGCGCGTAACGTCCTGCCCTCCCGTCGCGCGCACCTGGCCCGGAGGTTGCTCCGCCCCGCCGCATGCCCCACCGCCACGCCCTGCGTCGCCGGCGTTTCCCGGCTATCCTCCCCGCCATGCTTCGCCACCTGTCGATTGCGCTCGCGGCGGCCGTCGGCCTCAGCGGCTGCCTGAGCACCACCCACCGCATCCCGCACCAGGAGCTGCAGCGGCTCGCGCAGACGCCGCCGGAACAGCGCGGCCAGCGCGTGCGCGTGATCCAGGGGTTCGTGACGGACGACCAGCCCCCGGCCGCTCCGCGCGTGCAGGGAGGTGCGACCGTCGTCGTCGTCGGCGACGTGCACGTCGGCGGCGGCCACCACCACGTGCACCGCCACCGCCCCAACCCGAAAAAGCTCGCGAAGGCGAAGGCCGACAAGGCGGAGTACTACGTCATCCTCGCCGCGCTCGCGGCCGTCGGGCTCGCCATCACCGAAGGCGCCCGCTACGACGGCTGGGTGCAGGTACACCCAATGCACCCGGTTCACCTGTACGGCCCCAACGGCGAGTATGGCTGGGTGCCGCTGGCCCAGCTCACGCCCGAAACCGCGGCGTGGGCGCGCAAGGCATACATTCGCCCGGAAGAAGGCCCGTGGCGGCCGCTCGGCCGCGCCCCGCTCAACCGGCGCGGATGGACCTACTCGGTGTTGCTCGGCGCCGGGCAAATTCCATCCAGCGGCGACACCAACGACGCGGGCTTCTTGTCCCACATTCAGTTCGGCTACTTCCCGACCGGTCAGCTCGGCCTGCAGGCCGACATCGCCTTCGGCTGGCGCGAAGACGAATTGGCCAACACCGTGCTCGACGCGCGCTACGCGCTCGAGCTGGACGCCATGCTGCTGCGCGCCGGCAAGTTCCACGCGGGCGGCTACGGCCAGATCGGCAGCGCGGCGCTGTTCGACGACGGCCCCGGTCGGGACACCCGCGGCGTGCTGCTGGGCGCGGGCGTGCTGCTGCAGCTCGAACTCACCACGCGGCTGGCGCTCACCGGCCGCGCCGGCATCGCCCAGGCCCACGGCGAGCGCGTCCAGGAGTTCACGGCCGGGCTTTCGATCTACTGATCGCGGATCGCGAGTGACCCCAAGCGACTGCGGTCGCGGTCGCTCCGACCGGACCCGTCGCGCGCCGGCCGGCGACGCGGCGGCGGACGGCCCCGCGCGGTCGCGCCGGGGCCGCGCCGATCTGGCCCTGTGGGCCACTGCCCCCTGCCGGTGAGCCCAGTCCCCAGCCCGTGCCCGGCTATCGTGCGGAAACGACAGGAACCCGGAATGGTCCCGGCGTTGCAATGGGCGGACGTGCCATGCGCAGGCTAGCCACAGTGCTCGTCGCGGCTGGCGCCGTCGGGATGGTGGCGTGCGTCGGCGAACTCACGCCCGTCGATCCGGCCACCGGCGGGCCGGGCGGCGGGCCGGACGCGGGTCGCGGCGGAGGCGCCACGGAAGCGCGCGACTACTTCGACACCGAAGTCCAGCCGCTGCTCGCGCTGCCGCGCCCCAAGGGGGCGTGCACCGTGTGCCACCAGGGGGTCGATCCGGGCAACGGTCCAGACTTCCTCGGCGCCGACGCCGCGGCGAACTACGACGCGCTCACCGCCAACCCGAGGCTCGTGAGCGGCGATCCGGCGACCAGCTTGCTCGTCACCAAGGGCGAGCACGCCGGCGACGCGTTCGCCCCCGCGGAGATCAGCATCATCAACGAGTGGATCCTCATGGAGGCGGGCCGGTAAACTGGCGGTCGGGCGCACAGCCCGCACCTCCCGCCATGACCGCACGTCCGCTTACGCCCGAACAGATCGCGGATCGCATGGCGTCGCTCGACGGCTGGTCGATCGTCGACGGCAAGCTCCACCGCGATTTCGTGTTCGACGACTTCGTCACCGCGTTCGGGTTCATGGCCCGCTGCGCACTCGTCGCCGAGGCGCTCGGCCACCACCCGGAGTGGTGCAACGTCTACGGCCGCGTCACCGTTCGCCTCACGACGCACGACGCAGGCGGCATCACCGACGCCGATTTCGCCCTCGCCGCGCGCATGAACGACCTCGCCGCGCGCCGGTAGCCCTCTTCCCGTGGTTGCCCCGCCTGCTGGCGGGCGGCGAGCCGCCGAGCCACCGCCCCGCGCTCGGCGCCCGCCGCGGCGCGACGAGCCGCCGGCGCCGACCGCCGCGGGCCGCGCGCGCAGTGCCGCAGCGTGCCGACCTCCGGTCCGCGCCCGGCGCCCGCCCGCCGTCAGTACGCCGTGACTCGGCGCCCGTCCTCGAAGTCGATCCAGTCGACCAGCTTGTCGTGGTCGTACACCTCGATCTTCGTCACGTAGCCGCGCTCCGAGCACCGCACCCATCGCCCATCCGGCTTCCCCCGCACGAACGCCCCTTGCCCCGCCAGGTTCCCCGACGGATACCACCACACCCACGGCCCGTCCTCCACGCCATCGCGAAAGTGCAGGTCGGTGGACACCTCGCCGTTTTCGTACCACATGACCCAGCGCCCATCCTTGTTGCCGTGCACGTAGCGCCCCTGCATCTTGCGCTTTCCGTTGCGGTGCCATGCAACCCACAGCCCGTGTGCACGGCCGTCGGCGTCGTACGCGCCATCGCTCACGCGACGCCCCTGCTCGTACCACCACGTCCACCGGCCGTAGCGCGTGCCGTCCGGCTTCTCGCACCACACCTCGTCGCCGAACGGCGGCGGCTGGCCGCGCAGCGTCGTTCCGTCGGGGCACGCTCGCGCGCGATCCGTCCACCAGGCGACGGGAGCCGGTTCCGGAGGCGGCGGTTGCCACGCGCCGACCGGGCACACCTCACGCGCTTCGTCGTCATCGGGCGCCGTCGCCGCCGCCCCGCCGCATGCCGCGGCCACGGCCGCGGCGACCGCCGCTGCTCGCGCGCCGCACACTCCGCTCGCTCTCGTGCCGCTCATCGCGATCAGCGTAGATCGCCGCGCGCGCGGGAGCCACCGCGCGCCGCGCGCGGGGCGCCCCGCCGCCCGTCGCAGCCGACGCCCGCGCGCCGCGTCCATCTCGGCGCTACCCATCGATCGACCTGCCGCGAACCAGGCGCGCGAGGACCTCTCGGCGCGTCCGGCGGCGCACGTCGCGCAACCCGCGCAACAACCGGATCGCCTCGCCACTCGACGGGTTGACGCGGATCGCCTCCTCGAGGTGGATCGCCGCGGCCGCCACATCCCCGCCCGCGAGCGCCGCGCGCGCCAGCGCAATCGCGCGCCACTCGCGGGCCGCTGCGTCCGCCGGGTCGTCTCGGAGCGCAGCCGACAGGTGCCGCGCGGCCTCGTCCCACCGCCCGGCCGCCAACAGCCGCCGCGCCTCCGCATGCGGCACCGCCGCATCGGCCGCAGCGGACGCGAACGCCCGCTCGGCCTGCCGCTTGCGATCGCGCTCCGCGTTGCGGCGCCGCAGCTCGGCGCGCGCCGTCTCGCGCGCGAGCGTATCGCGCGCGCGCTGAATGCGGATGAAAATCTCGGCGACCAACTCGCGCACGGCTTGTGGCTCGTCTCGATACTGTTTCGGATGCCACCGCTTGACTTGCATCAGGTACGCGCGCTCGACGTCGCGCGAGGTCGCGTCGTGCGGCAGTCCGAGCACCTCGAAATCGTCCTTTTCTTTCAGCTCGCCGAGTTCCTCGCGCAGTGCCGCGATGACGTCGACCGGTTCGGCCGCGATCGCCGCCGCCCGATTCGAGCCCTCGGCCGCGACGGCGCGCGCGCGGTCCAGCAGCGCGTCGACCGCCGCCCGCTCGCTATCGCCCAGGTCGAGGAACCGCACGCCGACCCCCGGCGTCGCGCCCGTGGCGGCGGCCCGCTCCGGGCTCACGACGTGGGCCACCTCGGCCGGCAGCGACACCTCGCGCCCGTCGGGCGCGCGGATGACCAGGTCGAGCCGCGTGCCGGGCGCCGGCGGTGCGGTGAGCCGCAAGAACGCGCCGCCGCGGCTGATGTCGCGCGTGTGCAGTTCCTCGAACTGCGCCCAGTTTTCGAGACGAACGCGGACGCGGAGCGCGGCCGGCACTCTCGCCTGTTGCCGTACGACGGTTGTCAAGCACACCGATCGTACGCGTGCGTCGCCGCGTTTTCTGTAGCGGTGCCGACGCGGCGCGCAGTTCGGTGCGCGCGGGCCTCACATCGCAGCGCGGCACCCACATGTCGCCGACCCCGCGCGCCCGCCGTGGCTATGCGTCTTTGGTCGGATCTCGGTCGGGCGACATGATGCCGTGCTCGAGCGCGTAGCGGACGACGTCCGCGCGCGTGCGCAGACCGAGCTTGTCGGCGACGCGCGCGCGGTACGTCTCGATGCTCTTGACGCTCACCGACAGGCGCTCCGCGATCTCGCGGTGAGTATGGCCGTAGGCGACCATCTCCAACACTTGCCGCTCGCGCCCGCTGAGCGCCGCGACCGCCTGGATCTTCGGCTGCGACCCGGCGGCGCACTGCGCGTCGATCGCCACATCGATGTAGGTACGACCACCGTGGACGGTCCGGATCGCGCCGACCAGCTCGGACTCGCCGCTCGTCTTGACCATGTAGCCGGCGGCCCCGCTGGCGAGCGCGGCGCGCAAATAGGACGGATCGTCGTGCATCGTGACCACCAGCACCCGCGTGTGCGGCGACGACGCGCGGATCGCCGGCAGCGCCGACAGCCCGCTGCCACCCGGCATGCTCACGTCGAGCAGCATCACGTCCGGTCGCCACTTCGCGGCCACCTCGATGGCGGCCGCCGCGTCGCCCGCCTCCGCGACGACCTCCATGTCGGGCGCCGCCGCCACCAGGCGGCGAAAGCCAGCGCGCACGAGCGCATGATCGTCGACGATCGCGATGCGAATCGGAGCTCCCGGCATGGCCACCCCCTATTTGTTCAGTGTACCCCCAGGGGTGATGCTTGCGCAAAGGAATCGTATCGG
>RFGE01000191.1 GCA_003696105.1 Deltaproteobacteria bacterium
CGTTCGCCCGCCGATCGCGACCGCAGCCGGCGGCACGGCGGGACAGGCCCCCGGCCGCCGGCGGCCCCGTCGGGCGTGACGCGACGCATGCCGATGGCGGCCGCCGGGTGCTACCATGCCCGGATGATTCGCTTGATTTGTGCGGTAGCGTTCGTGGGGGCGCTGCCGGGCTGCGGCCTGATCGACCCCGATATCACCGATTTCGACCTGTCGTTGCCGCCGAAGGAGTTCGTGGTCGACACCGACCAGTGGGAGATACAGGTGCAGGGCGACACGTTCCCTGCCGTGGACTGTTCGGCCGACCCGGGGGTGTGTTCGGCCGGCGCCCAGCAGCTGTGCTCGGGTGGGACGTGCTTCGCGTCGTGCGGGGCCGACGACCTGTGCGAGGTGCTGGTCCTCATGGACCTGTGGACGACCGTCAACCTGGCGGTCGAAAAGCCCGAGTTGGCCGAGATCGAGGGCCAGCCGATCGTGAGCGTGACGATCGACCGAGTGTGGTTCGACGTGGTCGAAAACACGATGAACATCGACGCCCCCGAGCTGGCGGTCTACGTCGCGCCCTCGAACGTGATGGAGAGCGGGTCGCCCCAGGCCACGCGCGTCGGCACCATTCCCGTGATCGAGGCCGGCCAGACCGTGATGGACGGCCAGATGGAGATGGTTCCGGACGGCGAACAGCGCCTCAAGGACTACATGAAGGACTACCGGACGCCGTTCAACCTGATCGTGAGCGGGCAAAAGACCGTTGTCGCCGGCGACCCGGTGCCGATGGGGCGGTTCCGGGCGGTGGTCAACGTCCGCGCGACCGCCGGGATCTGATATACCGCCGGGCGTGCGGCCCGACTACGAGGTTGTCGTCGCGGGCGCCGGTCCGGCCGGCTGCGGCGTGGCGCTGCGCCTCGCCCAGATCGACCCGCGGCTGGCCGAGCGCACGCTCGTCCTCGATCGGGCGACGTTTCCGCGCGCCAAGCCGTGCGGCGGCGGGCTGACGGGGCACGCGGAGGACGCGATGCGGGCGCTCGACATCCCGCTCGAGGTCGATGCGTGGCCGGCGCCGGGCGCGGTCGTGCGGTTCGGCGAGTTCGAGCGGCGCGTGGTCCTCGCGCGGCCGGTGCGCGTGGTGCGCCGCGAGGAATTCGATCACTCGCTCGTGCGGCTCGCGCGCCGGCGCGGCGTCGACGTGGTCGAGGGCGAGGGCGTCGTCGCGTTCGAGCGCGTCGCCGACGGCGTGCGCGTGCGGACGCGGCGACGGACGCTCACCTGCCGCGTGCTGGTCGGCGCCGACGGCGCGGCGTCGGTCGTCCGCAAGACGCTCCACGCCGGCCGCCGGCAGCGGCCGCACCGGCTGTTCAAGCTGGAACTGCCGGCGCCGCCCGGCCGGCCGCCGGCGGCCGACATGGTGTACGACTTCACGCCGATGGTGCACGGGCTGCGGGGGTATCTGTGGGTGTTCCCGGTGCCGGGCAACCGGCTCAACGTCGGGCTGATGCACTACCCGTCGCGCGTCAACCGCGGCGGCGGCGACCTCGTGTCACTGCTGCGCGACGGCCTCGCCGAGCACGGACTCGCGCTGCCGGACCGCGGGGTGCGGGGATGGCCGGCGTGGGGGTACCACCCGCGCGCACCGGTGTCCGCGCCGGGCGTCGTCACGGTCGGGGATGCCGCGGGGATCGACGCGCTCACCGGCGAGGGCATCGCCGTGGCGCTCGAGCACGCCATCGTCGCCGGCGACGCGATCGCCGACGCGCTGCGCACCGGAGACCGGTCGTTTGCCGACTACCGCCGCCGTCTGCGCCGCGCGGTCGTCGGCCGCGAGCTGGCGCTCGACCGCTGGCTCGCGTGGTTGCTGTACCGGGGGCGCGGCGCGTGGCGGCGGTGGCTGCCGCTGGTGCTGTTCGATCCAGAGGTGATCGAGCTGTACGCCGCGCGGGTGTCCGGTACGGCGGTGCTCGCCGACCACAAGCTGCGGCTGTATCGCGCGCTGGCTCGCCACGTCGTGAAGCTGCCGGGCCGCGCGCGCGCGCTGCGCGCGGCCGCACCGCCGGCGGCGCTATTGCCGGCGGCGTGACGCGCCGGCGCGCGGCGCGCACCCGCCCGTGCGGGCCTACCAGCCGTGGTCCGTGCCGCCCGGGGACGACATCGCGGTCGGCGGGGCCTGTTGGGCGCGCTGCTGCTCTTGGAACGCTTTGTTGACGCGCTCTTTGAGCTCCTTGCCGACCTTGAAGAACGGCAGCCGTTTGGGCTTGACGTGCACCGGCTCGCCGGTGCGCGGGTTGCGCCCCTCGTACGCGCGGTACTCGCGCACCTCAAAGCTGCCGAAGCCGCGGATTTCGATGCGTTCGCCCCGCCGCAGCGCCCCCTCCATGGCGTCGAAGATCGTGTTGACCACGAACTCGGCTTTGCCTTTCGGTAGCTTGAGCCTGTCGGAGAGCTGCTCGATGAGGTCTGACTTGGTAACCGGCATATGGCCCCCCCGATACGACACGACCCACCCGCGGGTCCCGCGCGCTGGTGCGTAATCGAATCGTACCGGCAGAATGCCGCGTAAATCAAGGGGGTTAGAACTCACGGCGCGCGGCGGCGTCGCGGCGTCGGGCCGCGCGCCGCCTCGCCGCCGGCGCGTCGCACCTGCGAAGCCTGGTGATTCTGGATGGTTACGACGGATCGGGGGCCGTAGCCGACGTGGTTACAGGCGGTTGGCCGGCTGGTATTCGCCGAACACGTCGCGCAGGGCGTCCGCGATCTCTCCGACCGTGGCTTCGGCTTTGACGGCGTGGAGGATGTGCGGAATGAGGTTGTCGTCGCCGCGCGCCGCGTCGCGCAGCGCGTCGAGCGCGCGGGTGACCGCCGGCCCGTCGCGGCGCGCGCGCAGGGCGCGCACCCGCTCGATCTGGGCGCGCTCGAGCGCCGGGTCGACGGTGAGCACGTCGATCGGCGGCTCCTCGTCGACCGTGAACGCGTTGACGCCGACGACGATGCGTTCGCGCCGCTCGACGGCGCGCTGGTGCTCGTACGCGCGCCGCTCGATCTCGCGCTGGATGTAGCCGGACTCGATCGCCGCGATGACGCCGCCGAGCTGGTCGATCTTGTCGATGTACGCGAGCGCGCGCCGCTCGATCTCGTCCGTGAGCGCCTCGACCGCGTAGGAACCGGCCAGCGGATCGATGAAGTCGGCGACGCCGCTTTCGTGCGCGATCACCTGCTGGGTGCGCAAGGCGATCCGCGCGGACTCCTCGGTGGGCAGACCCAGCGCCTCGTCATAGGAGTTGGTGTGCAGCGACTGCGTCCCGCCGAGCACGGCGGCGAGCGCCTGCAGCGACACGCGCGCGACGTTGACCAGCGGTTGCTGCGCCTGGAGCGTGACGCCGGCGGTCTGACTGTGAAAGCGGAGGCGGTGCGACTTCGGATTGCGCGCCCCGAACCGGTCGCGCATGAAGCGCGCCCACATCCGCCGCGCCGCGCGGAACTTTGCGACTTCTTCGAGGAAGTTGTTGTGCACGTTGAAAAAGAACGCGAGTCGCGGCGCGAACTCGTCGACGTCGAGGCCGGCGTCGATCGCGGCCTGCACGTAGGTGAGCCCGTCGGCGAGGGTGAACGCGACCTCCTGGACCGCGTCGGCGCCGGCCTCGCGGATGTGGTAGCCGCTGATCGAGATCGTATTCCAGTTGGGCAGTTCCTTGCGGCAGAACGTGAAGATGTCGGTGATGAGCCGCATCGACCCGGCCGGCGGATAGATGTACGTGCCGCGCGCGATGTACTCCTTGAGGATGTCGTTTTGAATCGTGCCGCGCAGGGCGTCGCGCGGCACGCCCTGCTCGTCGGCGACGGCGATGTACAGGCACAGCAAGGTCGCAGCCGTGGCGTTGATCGTCATCGACGTCGACACGCGGTCGAGCGGGATGCCGCGCAGCAGCAGCCGCATGTCGTCGATGGAATCGATCGCCACGCCGACCTTGCCGACCTCGCCCGCGGCCAATGGGTGGTCCGAGTCGCGGCCCATCTGCGTGGGCAGGTCGAACGCGACCGACAGGCCGGTCTGGCCTTGCTCGAGCAGGTAGTGGTATCGCGCGTTGGACTCCTCGGCGGTGCCGAAGCCGGCGTACTGGCGCATCGTCCACAGCCGGCCCCGGTACATCGTCTCCTGCACGCCGCGCGTGTACGGAAACTGCCCGGGCGCGCCGAGGTCGCGCTTCACGTCGAGGTCGGCGATGTGCTCGGGACCGTAGGCCCCGACGATCTCGATGTCCGCGTCGGTCGCGAACCTGTCCTTGCGCAGCTTCACGCGGCAACCGTACCATCGCGCCGTGGCCATCGTGACGCTCACGAGCGATTTCGGCACGCAGGACGGGTACGTCGGTGCGATGAAGGGCGTTCTGCTGTCGCTGGCGCCGGACGCGACCGTGGTCGACATCGCGCACGACATCCCGCCGCACGACGTGGTGGCGGCGGCGTTCGCGTTGGCGCAGGCGGCGCCGCACTTTCCCGACGGCACGATCCACGTCGTCGTGGTCGACCCGGGCGTCGGCGGCGCGCGCAAGCCGGTGGTGATCGACGACGGCCGCCACCGCTTCGTCGGGCCTGACAACGGGGTGCTGTCGCTGGCGGCGCGCGCGCCGTACGCGGCCGTCCGCGCGATCGAGGCGCCGGGGTTCGTCGCGGAGTCGCCGTCGTCGACGTTTCACGGTCGCGACGTGTTCGCGCGATGCGCCGGGCGGCTAGCGGCCGGCGCGCGGGTGACCGACGCGGGGCCGGCGTGGACGTTGGCGGGGCAGTTGCCTCTCGCCGGCGGCGCGCGCCGCGACGGCGATCGCGTGTTCGCGCGCGTCATCCACGTCGACCGCTTCGGCAACCTCATCACCGACCTGCCGGCGGCTGAACTGCCGCCGTCGCCCGAGTTCATCGCCGGCGGCGCGCGCATTCGCGGGTTGGTTCGCACCTACGAGGACGTCGGCCGCGGCGAGTTGCTCGCGTACATCGGATCGGGCGGCACGCTGGAGATCGCGGTGCGAGAGGGCAGGGCGTGCGACGCGGTCGACCTGCGCCGCGGCGACGCGATCGAGGTGCGGCGTGGACGAGATTGAAGTCGTCGTCGACGCGATCGCAGCCGGTGGCGACGGCGTCGCGCGAGCCCCGGATGGCCGCGTGGTTTTCGTTGCGCGTACAGCGATTGGCGACCGCGTGCGCGTGCGCATCACCGAGTCGCGACGACGGTACGCGCGCGGCGAGATCGTCGCCGTGGTCGAGCCGTCCGCCGATCGAGTGGCCCCCGCGTGTCCGCTGTTCGGCGACTGCGGCGGCTGCCAGTGGCAACACCTGTCGGCCGGCGCGCAGGCCGCCGCCAAGCAGGCGATCGTCGCAAGCGCGCTGCGCCGCGCGGTCGACGCGGGCATGGAGCTGCGGCCGCTGCAGTCGCCCGCGCCGCCGGTCGGATGGCGCCGGCGCGCGCGCCTGCACTGGGTGCGCCGGCGGCGGGGCCGCGGCGCGGCGATCGGCTGGTATCGGCCGCGGTCGCACAGGGTCGTCGACGTGGCCGCCTGCCCGCAGCTCGAGCCGGCGCTGGCCGGTGCGCTCGAGGCCGTGCGGGGCGTGCTCGCGCCGGGGCTCGGCGGCACCGGCGACGTGTCGCTGCTGGCGGGCCACGCCGGCGACGTCCACGTCGCGATCGCCGGCCCGCACCGGCCCGCCGCGGCCGAGGCGCTGGCTCGCCGGCCGCCGGTGGTCGGCGTCGTGGCCGGCCGCCGGGTGTGGGGGGCGGCGGACATCGAGGTCGAACCGGGGTTGCGCGGCCGCGCGGACCGGTTCGCCCAGGCGTCGCGCGCCGGCAACGCCGCGCTGATCGCCGCGGTCGACGCGGCATGCGCGGAGCGCCCCGTCGGCGCGGCGCTCGAGCTGTACGCGGGCAGCGGCAACCTGTCGCGCGCGCTCGCGCACCACGCGCGCCGGGTCGTCGCGGTGGACGTCGCCGTCGGCGCGCCGCTGGCGGGCGTGCGCTGGCGCAAGGGGGACGCGGCCGCGGTCGCGGGCGAGCTGGCCGCCGCGGGCGAGCGCTTCGACCTGGTCGTGATCGATCCGCCGCGCGCGGGCGCGGCCGACGCGCTCGACGCCGTGGTCGCGCTGCGGCCGGCGCGCATCGTCTACGCGTCGTGCGACCCGGCGACGCTCGCGCGGGACCTCGACCGGCTGTCGGCGGCCGGCTACGCGCCGCGCTGGGCGCAGCCGATCGACATGATGCCGCAGACGGCGCACGTCGAGGTCGTCGTCGCGATCGACGCGGCACCGCGGTGACCGGCGGCGGTCAGTTCGGCCACCATGGACGGAAGCTGCGCAACAGCGCGCGCACCGCGCGGCGCTGAGCGCGGAATCGCGCCGCCGGCGTGTCGACGACGAGGACGACCGCGTAGCGGCGAAACCACAGCACGCGCAGCGCGACGACCGGCCGGTCGCCGCCGGGGGCGTCGTAGCGGTACCACAGGTCGAGGCGCGGGATGCGCCCTTCGCGGCCGATGCGCCGCCGCAATTCGCGGTATCCCGGCGCGGTGGCGCGCGCCCCGGCGACGACGCGCGCGAACGCCCGGCGCGGATCGCGGCGTGCGGCGGCCCCGTCGACGTCGAGCCGCACGATCGCCGCCGCCTGGCCGGTGGCGGACTGGCGCCAACGCCGCGCGACGCCGTCGCGCCGCCAGCCGTCGCCGAACGCCACCGTCACGCGCAGGTCGGCGTCGACGAACGGCTCGGCGGCGGCCGGCGCGGCGATCGCGAGCGCGCTCGCCGCGGCGATCGCGCGCCGGGCCGTCATGGGGGCGAGCGCCGCCCGATGCGATCGTGGATCAGTTCGGCGACGCGCGCCTGGGCCGACTCGCTGTCGAACCAATCGCGCGGGTAGGCGAAATCGCCCTGCGCGGTCTCGATGACCAGCAGCGGCCCCGTCTGGGACCACGGCACGGCGCGGCGCAGCAGGTACACGTGGCGCACGTCGTCGAGTTCGACCTTCACCGGGGCGGGACGGTACGGGGTCTTCGGCAGCTCGACCGCTCCGTCGCCAATGCCGATCGCCGCCGGCGGGTGAGCCAGCGACAGGATCCCCGCGCGCACGACGAATGCCGACCACGCGGCGATCGCCGCGCCGATGACCTTACCGACCGCACCGAAGCGCCACACGAGCAGCACGCCGATCGCCAGCCCGACCGCACCGCCGGCAAACGCGCGAAGTCGAGCGAACACGAGCGGCACGCGGTCCGGCTCGGAGCGGCGGGACGGACGGCGGGCGCCGGCGTCAGTCGCGGCGCCAGTCGCGGGTGAGGGCTCGGACACGATTTCGGATCTCCTCGAGGTCGACGCGGGTGAGGGCACCGTCGCACACGACGACCTCTCCGTCTACCATGACATGGCGGATCGCGCGAGACGACAGCGCGTACACCACATTCTTGGCGAGCGCCTGGACGGGCCACAGCGATGGGTCGTCCAGGTCGACCGCGACGAGGTCGGCGCGGTAGCCGGGACAGATGCGGCCGACGGGCAACCGCAACACCTCGCCGCCGAACAGCGTTCCCATCGCGAAGCAGTCTTCGGCCGCGATCGCCTGGCCGTCCGTGCGGGCGACCTTCTGCAGCAGTGCGGTCATGCGCATCTCGCCGAACACCGACACCTGGTTGTTCGAGCAACCGCCGTCGGTGCCGAGCGCGACGCGCACGCCGCGGGCGCGCAGGTCGACCACGTCCGTGATGCCGTCGCCGAGAAACATGTTGGACGACGGGTTGTACACGAGGCTTGCGCCGCGGCGGGCCAGCAGCGCCCGCTCGTCGGCGTCGAACCAACAGCCGTGGATGGCGATCATCGCGTCGTCGACGACGCCGAGCTGGTCGACGGCGATCAGCGGGCGGGCGCCGAAGCGCTCGAGCGACTCGGTCACCTGGTACTGCTCCTCGGCCAGGTGGATGTGCCACGGCACGCCGGCGTCCCGCGCGCAGCCGGCGCCCGCCTCGATCATCGCCGGCGACGCGCCGTGCTGGCTGTGCGGTGCCGGTTGGATGGTCACCATCCTGCGCTCGTCGCCGGCGAACGCCCGGTGCAGCTCCTCGAAGTGGCGGACGGCGGTCGCGACGTCCTCGCGATACGCGGCGGGCGCGCCCTCCCAGTCGTAGAAGCAGCGCGCCAGCACGATGCGGATTCCCAGCCGGCGCGCCGCATCGATCGTCGCGAGCGCGTGGTCGTTGCCGCCCGCGTTCAGGTAATAGAAGTCGCACACCGTCGTCACGCCGTGCAGCAGCATCTCGCCGAACGCGAACAGACCCGCGGTCGCCATGCCGTCGGCGTCCAACTGCGGCGAATAGCGGTACAGGGCCTTGTCGCGCCACTCGAGAAACGGCAGATCGTCGCCGATGCCGCGCAGCAGGGATTGAAACGAGTGATTGTGGGCGTTGACGGTGCCGGGCAACAGCGCCGTGCCGGACCAGTCGATGCGGTCGGCGCCCGCTGCGGCGGGGTGACAGTCCAGCTCCTCCGGCGCGCCGACGGCCACGATCTGGCCCGCGTCGACCAGGACGGCCGTCGCGCCGCGGGCGACCCCGTCGACGACGGCGCGGTCAGCGGTGATCAGGCGGGTCGTCATGGCGCGAACGTACCGGGTTTTGCCGGCCGCGCGCCAGCGCGCCGGCGGCCGTTGCGGTGGGCGACCGCGCGGCGGCAATGACAGCCACCGGACCCGCGCGAGCCGGGTCGTCAGCGTCGGTTACTGGCGCGGCCGCGCGTCCGTTCGGGCGCCGTGGTAACGAGCCATCATGGCAATGGACACCCTCGTGTGCAGTGTGCGGGGCGTGCGCGTCCGGTGCGTGGCGGTCGCCGGAGCGCTGGCGGCCGTGTTCGTCGCGGCGGGCTGCGGCGACGCGGGCGACGGCGGTGCCGACGGCGGATCGGGCGGCGACGGCGGCGCGTGCGTGGAGCCGTCGTTCGGTGAACCGCCGGACGGCGTGCTCGCGTCGCCGGCGGACCTGCCGCGCGACGGCTGCGAGCCGGGCACGCTCGCCGGCGTCGACCCGACCGGGCTGTGGTTCGTCCAGCACGACCCGCACCCGCGGTGGCAGCGCGGGCCGGTGCGGATCTCGCTGTCGTGCGAGGGAGGGTTGTCGGTCGACTTGGCGACCATCGGGTCGACGCGGCCGGCCGACTACGCCGCGCTGGACGCCGACGACCTGTTCTTCCGCCGCGAGGCCGAGTACGGCAAGGTCCGTCTGGTCGAGGCCTACACCGCCTGCCGGCGCGACGCCGACGGCGCGCTGTACGGCTGGTACCGCTACTGTTGGGTCGGCGACTTCGGCCAGGAGTGCGGCGACCCGGCGTCGTTCGTGGCGCGCCCGTACGGGCGGATCGAGGGGGAGCCGGACGCCGACGGCCTCGAACTCGTGTCGGAGTTCCGCGGCGGGGATGCGCCGTGGCCCGACACCTTCACCGCGGACGTCCGCGTGGCGGACGGCATCGCGTACGTCGCCAACGGCGAAGACGGCGTGCGCATCGTCGACGTCACCGACCCGGCGGCGCCGCGCGAACTCGCCCACTTTCCCGCCGACTCGGATTACTACAACGAGCTGAAGCTGGTCGACGGTCCCGGCGGCTCGCGGTACGCGCTGGTCGCGTCGGATGCGGCCGGCGCCAAGATCGTCGACGTGACCGACCCGACCGCCCCGAAGCAGATCGGCCTGCTGCGGCCGGCCGGCGAGCCCGATCACGGCGTGCACACGCTGTTCGTCGAAACCGTGGGCGCGGCGACCTACGCGTACCTCGCCGACGGGTTTTCGCCCAACGTGTTCGTGTTCGACGTGACCGACCCGACCTCGCCGGTGGACGTCGGCACGGTCCACCTGCCGAACGACGACTGGGGCGTGCATGCGGTGTGCGCCGACGGCGGCCGAGTGTACGCGGCGGCGACCGTCGGCGGCCTCGTGGTGGTCGACGCGCTGCCGGACCCCGCCGCCGCCACGGTGATCGCGCGCTACCAAAAGGACGACACCTACGCGCACCAGTGCTGGAAGACGACGACGTCGTCAGGGCGCGCCGTGCTGGCGTTCGGCGACGAGGGCTACGGCTCGCACCTCGAGCTGCTCGATCTCACTCCCGGCGCCGACGGCGCCCTGCCGCGCATCGGCGAAATGATCTACCGCGACCAGGTGTCGATCCACGACATGATGGCCTTCGGCGATACGGTGTACGTGGCGCACTACCAGGACGGCGTGCGCATCGTCGATATCTCGGACCCGACGGCGCCCGAGACGATCGCCCACTTCAATACGTGGGATCCGGAGACGGCGCCGGGCGCCATGCTCGAGGGCGCGGTCGGCATCGACGTGGACCTCGACGCGGGGCTGATCTACGTGGCCGACACGCCGCGGGGCCTGCTGGTGCTGCGCCGCACCGGCTCGGCGGCCCGCTGACCGGGAGCGCGGGCCGGTAGGACGGCCGCCTGGGCGGGGCTTGCGCGCCCGCGCGCGGCCGGGCAGGGTAGGGCGATGCTGGACGAGATCGCCGCCGGCCGGCTTCAGCCGGTGTACGTCGTCGTGTCGCCGGAGCCGCTGCTGCTCGACCGCGCGGCGACCGCCATCCGCGACGCCGCCGTGCCGCCGGCGGCGCGCGCGTTCAACGCCGACGTGCTCGACGGCAAGGGTTGCACCGCGGCGCGCGTGCTGGCCGCGGCGCAGACGTTGCCGATGTTGGCCGACCGCCGCCTCGTGGAGGTGCGCGACGCCGGCGCCATGCCCGCCGCGGAGCTGGCGAAGCTCGTCGACTACCTGGAGCGGCCGAACGAATCGACGGTGTTGTTGATGACCGCCGCCAAGGTCGACAAGCGCGTCAAGTTCTTCGCCACCGCGAAAAAGCGCAAGTTCCTGGTCGACCTGCAGCCACCGCGCAACCCGGCGCCGTGGCTGCGCGACGAGGCGCGCCGGCGCGGAGTCCGGATCTCCGCGGCCGCGGCCGCGCGGCTCGTCGACGTCGTCGGCAACGACCTGTCGCGGCTGGCGTTGAGCCTCGACCAGCTGGCGCTGTACGCCGGCGACCGGCCGGTCGAGGTCGACGACGTCGACGACTTGATCGCGCACACCCGCGAGCAGACGGTGTTCGAACTCACCGACGCGATCGGCCGCGGCGATGCGCCGGCGGCGTGGGCGGCGCTCCACGCGCTGTGCGACCAGCGCCAGAGCGCGATCGGCGTCGTGATGATGCTCGCGCGCCACGTGCGCGGGTTGGCGGCGGCGCGTCGCGCCGCAGACCGGCGCACGCCGCGGGCGAAGCTCGCGGCGACCCTCGGGGTGCCGCCGTTCGTCGCCGACAAGCTCGTCGCGCAGGCGTCGCGGTTTTCCCTCGCGGCGCTCGACCGCGCTCTCGAGCAGCTGCACGCGGCCGACGTGGCGCTCAAAGGGGGGCGGCCGGCGCTCAAGACGCTCGGCCGGGATCTCGGCGAGCGGATCGTGCTCGACCGCGCGGTGGCCGACTTGCTCGCGGCCGGGCGCGGCGCGGCGGCCGCGCCGCGGGCACGCCGCCGGTGAGCGACCGGCGCCGCGCGTTACGCGCGGTTGGCCGCGTTGAACGCGCGGGTAAGGCGCGAGATCTTGCGGCTCGCGGTCTTGCGCTTGAACACGCCCTTGGTGACGGCGCGGTCGATCGCGCGCGTCGCCTGGCGCAGCAGGGCCTCGCGGTCGCCCTCACCCGACTCGAGCGCCTTGCGCGCGCGCTTGATCGCGGAGCGCACGGGGCCGAGGACGGCGCGATTGCGCGCGCGCCGGCGCGCGTTCTGGCGGTTGCGCTTGATGGAAGACGGGTAGTTCGCCATGGAGGCCGGTGTCTATCGCGGGCGGCGCCGCCTGTCAACCGGTCCCGTCGGGCGAACCGGGGGCGCGCGGCCCCGGCGGCGCGCCGGACGGTGAATGGCGTTCGGCGGGGCGGCCGCGGCCGCGGCCCGCCGGCGCCGCACAGTTCGTCGATTGCGCAGCGATTCCGAAACCTTGGATCCCCGCGGAGGCGATTTGAAACCCACACGAGCTGTGGAAAACCTGCGCACAAGCCTGTGGTCGAGTCCCGCAGATCGGCGCGGCGCGCGCGCTCCCGCGCGCTGCTCACTTTTCGGCCAGTTTTTTCGCCGCCTCCCACAGCGCGTCCATCTCGTCGAGGGTCGCGTCGCGCGGCGACCGGCCGCGCTCGTGCAGGCGATCCTCGATGTGCTCGAACCGGCGCGTGAACTCGTCGGCCGCTGCGCGCAGCGCGCCCTCGGCGTCGACGCCGAGCTTGCGCGCGAGGCTGGTCACCGCGAACAACAGGTCGCCCAGCTCGGCCTCCACGCGGGCGCGGTCGCCCGCCGCGATCGCCTCGTCCAGCTCGCGCAGCTCCTCGTCGACCTTGGCGCGACAGCCCGCCGCGTCGGGCCAGTCGAACCCGACCGCGGCGGCCCGCTCGGAGAGCTTTTGCGCGCGGGCCAGCGCCGGCGTCGACCGCGGAACGCCGCGCAGCGCGCGATCCGGGCCGCCGCCGCCGTGCGCGCGCCGCTCCTCGGCCTTGATCCGGTCCCACTGGCGCGCGACCGCCTCCGGGTCGTCCGCGCGCGCGTCGCCGAACACGTGTGGATGGCGGCGCACGAGCTTGTCCGCGATGGCGGTGGCGACGTCGTCGATGTCGAACTCGCCGCGCGCCTCGCGCAGCGCCGCCTGAAATACGATCTGCATCAATAAATCGCCGAGTTCTTCGCGGTGTGCAGCCGGGTCGTCGCCGGTCATCACGTCGAGCACCTCGTAGGTCTCCTCGAGCAGGTAGGGCCGCAGGCTGTCGAGCGTCTGCTCGCGGTCCCACGGGCATCCGCCGGGGGCGAGCAGCCGGTCCATCACATCGACGAGCCGCGCGAACGCGTGGCCGCGCTGGCGAGTGTTCGCAGTCATCGCGCCGCAGCATAGGCCGTGCCGCCCGATTCGTGCTAGACCATCCGGAGGAGGTCGAACCCTACTTGGTCACGCTGCTTCCGGCCAGCGAGCCCCGACGGGCGCGGCTGGCCTTCGACGATGCCGAGGCGCTCCGCACGCTGTGCGGGCAGTCCGGTCGCAACCTCAAGCTCATCGGCCGCGAGGCCGGTGTCGACCTGCACCTGCGCGGCAACGAGATCACCGTCGCGGGCGACGAGCCAGCCGTGGCGGTGGCGCAGGCGGCCGTCACGCAGCTGTACGAACTGGCGCTGCGCGGCTCGCCGCTGGGCTCCGAGGACGTGATCCGCGCGGTGCGCGTGCTGCGCGGCGACCGCCACGCCAACCTGCGCGACATCTTCAACGACACGGTCCTCGTGCCGAAGCATTCCCGGCCGATCACGCCCAAGGGGCTGGCGCAGAAGCGCTACGTGGACGCGGTGCGCAAAAACGACATCGTGTTCGGCATCGGCCCGGCCGGCACCGGCAAGACCTACCTCGCGATGGCGATGGCGGTGCGCGCGCTGCAGGACAAGCACGTCAAGCGCATCGTGCTCACGCGCCCGGCGGTGGAGGCCGGCGAGCGGCTCGGGTTCTTGCCGGGCACGATGGAGGACAAGGTCAACCCCTACCTCCGGCCGCTGCACGACGCGCTCCACGAGATGCTCGACTTCGACCGCGTGCGCCGACTGATGGAGCGCCAGGTGATCGAGGTCGCGCCGCTCGCGTTCATGCGCGGCCGCACGCTCAACGACAGCTTCGTGATCCTCGACGAGGCGCAAAACTGCACGCGCGAACAGATGCGGATGTTCCTCACCCGCCTCGGCTTCGGCTCGAAGGCGGTCGTGACCGGGGACATCACCCAGAGCGACCTGCCGGCCGGCGCCCGGTCCGGCCTGCGCGAGGTGCCGGAGCTGTTCCGCGGGATCGACGGGATCGCGGTGTGCTACTTCAGCGACGCCGACGTCGTCCGCCATCCGCTCGTCCAGAAGATCATCATGGCGTATGAGCGGCAGGACCGGCGCGCGGCGCCCGGGCGCACGGGCGCGGCCGGCGACGCCCCAGACGCCGCCGGCGAGTGATATCCTCCCGGCACGGAGGTTGCGAGGCATCGTGCGCCGGGAGGGACGATCGACGGGACGCGTCGCGCCGAGCAGGCGACGGTACCCGTGCGCCGGCTGGCCTGCGCGCCGCCGACGTCGCAGCCGCGCGCGGGCGCACGCATCCGGGGGGACATGCTGCGGACGGCCGCCGAGGTAGCCGCCGCGATCCGCGACGACCCGCGGTGTTCCGCGTGGTCGGTGGTCGACGCCGGGCCGGACTTCGTCGAGGTGGACCTCGGCGACGTGCACACGACGCTCGCGTGGCCGCCGATGTGGACCGACCCGGCGCGCCTGCGGCCGCATCTCGTGCGCGCCCGCGCGGATGCGTGCCCGCTCGTGTTCGTCGGCACGCCCGAGCAACTCGCGGCCGGGCGCGTCGACGCGCTGGACGACCCGCCGACCAATCGCGCCGCGGCGGTGCCGATGTCGCCGGAGCAGCTGGTCGCGTTGCTGCGCAGCCAGGCAGCGATCTGGCAGCGGGCGCGCCGGGCGGCGCAGCGCGACGTCCAGCTCGAGCGCGCCCGCTACGAGGTCGACCTGCTGATCTCCGTCGGCCGCGCGCTCGCGCAGCAGCGCGACATCGACTCGTTGCTCGAGGCGATCTTGTCTCGCGCTCGCGAGGTGACGGGGGCCGACGCGGGCTCGGTCTACGCGGTCGAAAACATCGAGGACGACGACGCGTCCAACGACACGGTGCGGTTTCGCGTCGCGCAAAACGACAGCGTGGCGGTCGACGAGACCCGTCAGGTCACACTGCCGGTGTCCGCGTCGTCGATCGTCGGCGCGTGCGTGTTGTCGCGCGACGTGATCAACATCCCGGACCTGTACGCCCTCGGTCCGCCCGGCAGCCCGTCGAACCCGTGGGGGTTGCGCCACGACCGCAGCTTCGACGAGAAATATGGCTATCAGACCCGGTCGATGCTCGCCGTCCCGATGATTTCGGCCCGCGATCAGGTCATCGGCGTCATCCAGCTGATCAACAAGCGCGCCAAGGGCGTCGCCCGCCTCGCGACGGCGGAGGATTTCGCGACCAAGGTCGTCCCGTTCGACGAGGCGTCGGTCGAACTCGCCGTCGCACTCGCGGCGCAGGCGGGCATCGCGCTGGAGAACGCGCTGCTGTACGACGAGGTGCGCACCCTGTTCGAGGGGTTCGTCCACGCGTCGGTCACCGCGATCGAGGCGCGCGACCCGACGACGTCCGGCCATTCCCAGCGGGTCGCGGATCTCACCGTCGGGCTCGCCAAGGTGGTCGATCGCTGCGACCGCGGCCCGTACGCCGATTTGCGGTTCAGCTACGACGAGATCAAGCAGATCGAGTATGCGTCGCTGCTGCACGATTTCGGCAAGGTCGGCGTGCGCGAACACGTTCTGGTCAAGGCCAAGAAGTTGTATGCGCACGAGGAGGAACTCGTCCGCCAGCGGTTCAACTTCATCCGCAAGGCGATCGAGGCCGAGCAGCTCGAGCGCAAGGTGCGCTACCTGCTCGAGGCGTCTCGCGATCGCGCCGCCGAGCAGCTCGAGGCGATCGACCGCGACGCGCGCGCGAAGTTGACCGAGATCGACGAGTTTTTGCAGTTCATCCTCGCGGCGAACGAGCCGACCGTGCTCGAGCGCGGCGGGTTCGAGCGCATCGCCGACATCGCGCGCCGCACCTACCGGGATGTCGACGGCAGCGAGCGGCCGTATCTCACCGAGCGCGAGGCGATGGCGCTGCAGATCCCGCGCGGCTCGCTCACGCCCGAGGAGCGCAAGGCGATCGAGGAGCACGTCGTCCACACGTACAACTTCCTGGTACAGATCCCGTGGGGACGCACCTACCGCGACATTCCCGCGATCGCCGGCGCCCACCACGAGAAGCTCGACGGCAGCGGCTATCCGCGCGGCGTGTCGGACATCGCGCCCCCTGCGCGCATGATGACGATCAGCGACATCTTCGACGCGCTCACCGCCAGCGATCGGCCGTACAAGCGCGCGGTGCCCGTCGACAAGGCGCTCGACATCCTCGGCTACGAGGTCGAGGCCGGCAAGCTCGACGGCGCGCTGCTCGAGCTGTTCATCGACGCGAAGGTCTACGAGCTGGCGTTTTCCAAATGACCGCCGTGGCCGTCGTGACCGTCGACCGGTCCGTGCGCGGCCGCCTGGCCGCCGCCGAACTCGCGCGGCTGCGCCGGCGGTTTGCGCGGATGCTGCGCGCCGCCTGGCTGGCCGACGGGGAGGGGCCGCCGTTGGAGGCGTCGCTGCGCCTCACCGACGACGCGGCGATCCACGCGCTCAACCGCGACTTCCGCGGCGTCGACCGGCCGACGGACGTGCTCGCGTTCGCGCAGCGCGAGGGGCCGACGGGGGCGCTGTTTCCGCACGTGCTCGGCGACGTCGTCGTGTCGGTCGACACCGCGCAGCGGCAGCGCCGCGGCCGCACGCTCTACGGCGAGGTGCTGTTTTTGGCCGCACACGGTCTGTGCCACCTGCTCGGCTACGACCACGCGACCGACCGCGAGGAAGCCGAGATGAACGCGCGCATGCGCGCGCTGCTGGCCGAGGCGGACCGGCGCGGGCCGGTGCGCGCGGCGTGACCGCGGCGCGATCGGGGGCGCGCGCCGTGCTACGTTTGCGGCCGGATCGCGATGGGACGACGACCCGCCATTCTCGTACACGGGGGCGCCGGCCAGTGGCGCGAGCGCTACCACGACGCCGCGCGCGCCGGCTGCGCGGCTGCCGTGCGCGCGGGGCTCGCGGTGTTGGAGGCGGGCGGCGCGGCACTGGACGCGGTGGTCGCGGCGGTGCGCGCGCTCGAGGACGACCCGGTGTTCAACGCGGGCGTGGGCGCCGTCCTCAACCGGCGCGGCGAGGTCGAGGCGGATGCCGCGGTGATGGACGGGGTGACGCTGGGCTTCGGCGCGGTCGCGGCGGTTCGCAACGCGCGCCAGCCGATCGACCTGGCGCGCGCGGTGCTCGACGACGGCGAACACGTCCTGCTGTGCGGCGACGGCGTGTGGGAGTTCGTGCGCGAGCGGGGCTGGCGGCCGTGCGATCCGGCCGAACTGATCACGGAGCGCGCGCGCGAACGGTTCGAACAGGCGCGCGCGCGCAACCGCGGCGACGTCGCGGCCGATCCGGGCACGGTCGGCGCGGTGGCGATCGACGAGGCGGGCCGCGTCGCGGCCGCGACGTCGACCGGCGGCATGAGCTACAAGCGGCCGGGGCGCATCGGCGACACGCCGCTGTGCGGCGCCGGCACCTACGCGACGCCGCTGGGCGCCGCGTCGGGCACCGGGCACGGCGAGCGGTTCATCCGCGCGCTCACCGCCCGGCGCTGCGTCGAGTTCATGGGGCAGGGCATGGCGGCGCCCGACGCGGCGCACGGGGCGATCGCGGCGCTGCGCGCCGACACCGGCGGCGGCGGCGGCATCGTGTGCGTCGACGCGGACGGGCGCCTGGGCGCGGCGCTCGACACCGACGCGATGGCCTGGGGGGCGGGCCGCGCCGGCGACCCCCGCGTGCTCGCCGCCATCGCGCCGCGCGGCCGCGTCGCCATCGACTTCGACGGCGCCGGGTAGGGCGGGCGCCGGCTTCGACCGCGCCCGGGTAGCGCGGGCCCCGGCCGGTGGACACGCGTCCCGCGCGTCGCGCACAATAACGCCATGCGAGGGGGCGCGGGGCGACTTGCCGCGATCGCGGCCGCCGCGTGCGCGGCGGTGCACGGCGCCGCCGCGGCGCAGACCGTGGCGGTCGCCGACCTGTACGCCGAGCCGGACCTGCGCGACGAGGCGGCGGCGGCCACGCTGCTCGTGCGGTCGATGCTCGACGTCGGCGGCGCCGTGGCGTCCCGCGACGCGCTCGAGGTCGAGGCGCGGCGCGCGGGGCTGCGCGGTCCGGCGCTGTGGATCGGGGACGGCGACGCGCCGGCGGTGGCCGCCGCGCTCGGGGTGCGCGCGGTGGTGATCGGCGCGGTCGACCGCGACGGGATCGATTTGGTGGCGCGCGGCCGCGCGGTGGGGCCGGACGGATCGACGGTCGCGGTGTTTCGCGCGCGCGCGCCCGACGGCGACGTCACCGCGCTCGCGCGCGGCATCGCGACACCGATCGCCTCGGCGCTCGGGTTGGCGACGCACCGGTATCCGGCCGCGTCGGTCGGGCAACTGCGGCCGTTTGCGCGCGCCGCCCGCGCGCTGCTCGCCGGCGATCCCGCGGCGGCTGCGGACGCGCTCGCCGGCGCCGACCTGCTCGCGGCGGCCCGCGTCGCCGCCGCCACCGAGATCGCCGCGCGCGTCGCGAACGCCGAGCACCTGCCGGTGGAGCGGCGGGCGCTCGCGGCGCTGGCCGGGGCGCGGGCCGCGCAGATCTTCGCGTTCGCGCGCGGCGCCGATCCGGTCGCGGTGGCTTGTCGCGCGCGCGCGCACCTGGCCGCGCTCGACGCCGACGCCGCGGCGCGCGAGCTCGACGCCGTCGCGCGCGTGCGCCGGCCGCCGCCGATCCTGCGCCTGGCTCGCGCCGAGCTCGCGCACCGGCGCGGCGACGCCGCGGCGGCCGCCGCCGAGCTCGCGCCGCTGTTGGGCCGCGCGCCGTACGTGCCGGCGCTGCCGGTGGTCGCCGACCTGCCGCCGGGCGCGCTACCGGCGAAGGTCGAGCGGGCCGCGGTCGCCGCGGCCGAGTCGGTGCGCGCCACCCGTCCGCGGCTGGCCGCGGCGCTCGGGTTGCGCGCGGCGCGCGCGGCGGCCGGCCGCGACCTGTCGCGCGCGCTGGCGCTGATCTCCGTGCGGGAACTCGACGCGATCGAGGTCGACCGGCTCGCGCCGATCGTCGACCGCGCCCGCGAGGGCGGCGACGCCGAGGCGCTGCGGCTCGCCGCGGAGATCGCGATGCGCCGCGGCGATCGCGACGCCGCGCTCGCCGCGGTGCGCGCGCTGCTGCAACGGCGGCCCGACGATCGCGTCGGCGCGCGCTACCTGGGGCGGCTGCTGTGGGCCGGCGGCGACCGCGACGGGGCGCTCGCCGCGTACGCGCGCGCCGCGACCGGCGGCGACCGCGCGGCGCGCGCCGAGTGGGCGCGCGCGCTCGTCGCGGCCGGGCGCGCGGCCGACGCGGATCTCGACGGCGACGACAGCGCGCTGGCGTTGCGCGCGCGCGCCGCGCGGCTGGCGGCGGCCGGCGACGCACGCGGCGCCGCGACCGCGCTGGCGACCGCCGCGGAACTCGACCCGGCCGACGGCGCGCTGGTCGAGGAGGCGGCGACCGCCCACCGCCAGGCCGGCGCGGACGACGAGGCGGCGGCCCTCGAAGCGCGGCGCGCGTGGCTGCGCGACGACGCCGGCAGCGCGCCGGCCGCGACCGCCGCCGAGGTCGATGACGGGCCGGCGGCTGCGCCCGCGGCGCTGGCCGACGCGCGGGCGGCGGCGCTGGCCGACGCGCTGGCGCGCATGCTCGCCGCGTTCCCGGCGCTGGCCGAGCGGCGGGTGGCGCGGATCGCCCTGGTGCCGCTGGCGGGCGGCGGCGGCCCGGTCTACGCGCCGCGCCGGGCGGTACCCGAGCGACTGCGCGCCGCGCTGGAGCGGGCGGTGGCGGCGCCGGCGTTCGGCGCGAAGGTCGCGCCGCTGGCGGCCGACCCGATGCGCGAGCCGCTGGCGGCGGCCCGGCTGCGCGAGCTCGCGCGCAGCGCGCGAGCCGACGCCATCTTGCTGTACCGCGCGCGGCCGCGCGGTCGCGCTGCGGAGATCAAGTTGACCCTGTACGAGGCGGCGACCGGCGACGCGCTCGACGTGGTCGACCGCGTCGAGGGGGCCGCGGCCGATCACCTGGTCGTGTGGAACCGGACGTTCGTCGGCGCGCTGGTCGCGATCGGCGGTCTGCTCGCCCTGTGGTTGGGCTTGCGGGCGCTGCGCGGCACCGGCGGCGTGCGCGTGCGCCTCGACCTCGACCCGGCGGCCGACGACGCGGCGTACGCGATCGAGCTGTCCCGCCGGTCGAAGCGGCCCGACGTGGGCGACCTCGCCGACTACGTGGCCCGGATGCGCCGCGGAGGCCACAAGACGGGGCGGCTGTCGGCGACGCTCGCGGGCGCGCTCACCGAATTTCCGTCCGTGCCGGCCGGAACCTGGTGGGTCCACGTCCTCGGCGGGCACACCAAGGGCGGGCAGCTGCGCGCGGTCCCGCCGCGGGCGAGCGCGCGCGTACGCGTGCGCCGCGGCAAGGTGGCCGACGTGCGCATCGATCTCGTACCGCCGGTGACCGAGTACACGTTCGTCGTCTACGACGGGGACGAGCCGGTGCGCGGCGCGTCCGTCCGCGCCGACCGCGGTCCTTCCGCGACCACCGGCGCCAGCGGCGAGGCGGTGCTCGAGCTGCCGCGCGGCAGCCACGTCGTGCGCATCGAGGCCGGCGGCCTGCGGGTCGAACGGCGCATCGACGTGACGGACACGAAGCTGCACCGCGTCGTCGTGAACCTGGCGCGCGAGCGCCGCCTCGCGGACGTGGCCGACGGCATCGAGCTGGCCCCGGAGCCGGCGGGCGACATCGAGATCCTGCCCACGTCGCAGAGCGCGGCGCCGCGGGTGGCGAGCGGGTCGTCGCCGGCGGGGCTGCCCGACGCCGCGCGGAGCCCGTCGGCGCCGGCGCTGGCGACCGGTTCGGACGCGTCGCCGCACGCGGCCACCGCGGCGGTGGCGTCGGGCGGTCTGGCGATGGCGGGAGCGCTCGGCCGCTACCGGCGCGTCGCCGAACTCGGGCGCGGCGCGATGGGGGTCGTCTACCGCGCGCGCGATGCGGTGCTCGAGCGCGACGTGGCGCTCAAGATCATGACGCCTCAGATGCGCGCGCACCCGGTCGCGCTGCAGTTCTTCTTGCAGGAGGCCAAGGCCCTCGCACAGCTCAATCACCCGAACATCGTCACCGTCTACGACCAGGGGCAGGACGGCGACGAGGCGTTCATGGTCATGGAGTTCGTCGACGGCCAGACGCTCGAGGCGCTGCTCGCCGACCGCGCGCCGCTGCCGCTGTCGCGCGCCCTCGACATCGCCGACCAGCTGTGCCGCGGGTTGGCCTATGCCCACGCGCGCCACGTGATCCACCGGGACATCAAGCCGGCCAACGTGTTCGTCGCGCGCGACGGCACCGTCAAGATCGGCGACTTCGGCCTCGCCCGCGTCGTCCACGAGCTTCGCATCCAGCGCACCGAGGTTCGCGGCACGCCGCTTTACATGGCGCCGGAGCAGATCCACGGCGTGGACATCGACCATCGCGCGGACCTGTACGCCGCCGGTTGCACCATCTACGAGCTGGTGGCCGGGCGGCCGCCGTTCATCGAGGGCGAGGTGTTGTATCATCACCTTCACACCGAACCGGCGCCCCCGTCGCAGTACAACCCGGACGTGCCGGCCGCGCTCGACCAGCTGCTGCTGCGCTGCCTGGCCAAGGACAAGCACGCGCGCATCGCCCGCGCCGAGGACATCTGCGAGGCGCT
This sequence comes from Deltaproteobacteria bacterium, assembly GCA_003696105.1. NCBI lineage: Bacteria > Pseudomonadati > Myxococcota > Myxococcia > Deltaproteobacteria bacterium. Next base: position 21,492 of record RFGE01000191.1, read on the forward strand.
GCGGCCGCTGCGGCAGCGCTACGGCTAGCGGCTGCCCCCGATGCAGGGCGCGTCAGGCGAGGCCCATGGAATCTCAGGCGGCGCGCGACGAAGGCGTTGGGCGGGGCGAAGGAACCGTGGAGCCACGCGGTATGAGGTCTCGGGGACCGGGTACGTGGCGTGCTGTAGGGAGGGACAGCCCTGCGCCGGGCCGGTTCACACGACGCGCAGTCGCACGCGCGGGCGCACGCCGGGGGACGCGGCGACCCGGGCGGCGACTTCGTAGGCGTCGCCGTCGTCGGAGATGCGCTCGAGCCGCACCGGCGCGATCACGTTGTCGAACGAGCCGGCGGCTGCGCGCACGCGCAGGTAGTTGTCGGTGTAGCCGGCGTCGCCCTCCCACAGGACGGGGCGCACGCTGCCGACGAAGCGGGCCAAATGGGCGCGCTTGAGCCGCGCGGCGAGCGCGTGCAACTCGCGGCTGCGCGCCTGCTTGACCGCGGCCGGCAGGTGGCCGGGCATGCGCGCCGCCGCGGTCCCGGGCCGAGGCGAGTACGCAAAGATGTGGATGTGGCCGAAGCCGATGCGTTCGGCGAATGCGAGGGTGGCGGCGTGGTCGGCGTCGGTCTCGCCGGGGAAGCCGACGATCAGATCCGTGGTGACGGTGAGGTCGGGGATCGCGGCGCGCGCCTCGGCCACGAGGCGGTCGAACGCGTCCGTCGAGCACCGCCTGGCCATGCGCCGGAGCACCGCGTCGCTGCCGCTTTGCAGCGGCAGGTGCAAGTGCGGCATCAACCGCGGGTTGCGCCACAGGTCGAAGAAGCCAGGCGGCAGGTCCCACGGCTCGAGCGACGACAGGCGCACGCGGGGGATGTCCGTGTCCGCGAGCACGGCGGCCACGAGCGCGCGCAGATCTTCGGAGCGGTCGGCGCCGAACCCGCCGAGGTGCACGCCGGTGAGCACGACCTCGCGATAGCCCGCGCGTTCGAGCGCGCGGATCTCGGCGACGACCTCGGCGATCGGGCGGCTGCGCTCGGCGCCGCGCGCGACGGTGACGATGCAAAACGTGCAGCGGTGGCGACAGCCGTCCTGGACCTTGACGAACGCGCGCGTGCGCCCCGCGCGCTCGGCCTGCGCCGCGGCCGACTCCGGCGCGGGCGCCTGCGCCGCCGGCCCGACCTCACCGGCCCAGTCGGCGAGTCGCGCCGCGAGCGCGTCCTTGTCGGCGTTGCCCACCACCCGGTCGACGCCGGCGAGCGCGGCGACCCGGTCGGGCTCGAGCTGGGCGTAGCAGCCGGTCACCACGAGCGGGGCCGACGGGTTCTGGCGGCGCAGCCTGCGGATGTGCTGGCGGGACTTGCGCGCGGCCTCGCCGGTGACCGCGCAGGTGTTGAGCACGAGGACGTGCGCGTACTCGGGGCGCCCCACGACCGTATGGCCGGCGCCGGCCAGCGCGCGGCTCCAGCTCTGCAGCTCGGCCTCGTTGAGGCGGCAACCCAGCGCGGTCACGAACACGTTCATCGGCGGGGATCCTTGTGGCACAGCTCGCGGCCGGCGACAAGCGCGACCCGGACGCCGCCGCGCCCCGTGCCGCCGCCGCGCGCGGGGCTTGCGCGCGAGGGTGATCGTGCCATAGAACCGCCCCCAAAGGAGCGGGCGGCGGCGGACCGGGACGACACGACACGATAGGGGGCTTACGTGAGCACGAGGATGTGGATTGCGGCGATGGTGGCGGCCGCCGGGCTGCCCGCGGCTGCGCACGCCGGCGACACGGTGACCGCGCAGGCCGAGGACCCGCGCGCGGTCGGTGGCTGGGCGTTCGGCGTGCGGGGTGGGGTGACGCTCGGCACCCAGGCCCGCGCGCGCTTCGGCGACTACCCGGCAAACGGGCTCCTCGTCGGCCATCAGGGCGTCGCGCTCGGCGGCTTCGGCACCTACTACCTGCGATCCGACGTGCAGCTCCAGATCGAGTTGATGATGTTCGAAAAGGGCGTCGACTTCGACAACGACGCCCTGCACACGACCGTCGACGAGGGGTTGATCTACGTCGAGATGCCGGTATTGGCCCGCTATAGCTACGCCGTCGGCCGCCGGCTGCGCGCGTTCGGGTTCGCGGGACCCACGGTCGGCTGGCTGCTCGACTCCAAGGTCGACGAGCTGGCGGATCGCCGCCGGTCGTTCGACGTGGGCGTCATGGTCGGCGCAGGCGTCGACGTCCACCTGGGCGACCACCTGGTGATCTTCGATGTGCGCGTCAACCAGGGCCTGGTCGACACGCTCGACGACGACGAGCGCGACGTGGCCGAGCGCAACCGGGTCGTCGCGTTCCTGCTCGGATTCACGACCTGACGGCGATCGCGCGCCCCGGGCGCCGCCGGCGTGCGCTACAACCGGAGCGTGGCCGATCTGCGAAGCGATACGGCGGTGACCCGACTCGATGCCGCGCCGGGCTGGTACACCGCGCACCTGCCCGACCGGTGGAACTTCGTCACCCCCTCCGGCGGCGTGCTGATGACCGTCGCGATGCGCGCGATGCAGGCCGAACTCGACGACTCCGGCCTGCGCCCCGTCGGCGCGCACACCGTGTTCTGCTCGCCGGTACCCCACGGGCCGCTCGAGGTTCGCGTCGAGGTGTTGCGGCGCGGCAACGCGGCGGCACAGGTGCGCGCCGCGTTGTCCTCGACCGCGGTGCCCGGCCCGGGGCTCGAGGTCACCGCCACGTTCGCGCGCGACCGCACCGGTCCCGACGTCCTCGCCGCCGCGCCGCCGCCCGCGCGCCCGGTCGACGCGGCCCCCGACCTCCGCGTCGACGAGCCGGGCAACCCGCACGAGCGGTACGCGTTCTTTCGCAACTTCGACGTCCGGCTCGCGATCGGCGACGCATGGTGGCGCCCCGGGTGGACCGGCGGCACGGCTCGCCACGGGCGGTGGTACCGGTATTTGACGCCGCAGTGCGACCGCGACGGCCTGCTCGATCCGCTGGCGCTGCCGCCGATCGCCGACACGATGCCGTCGTCGCTCGTCCAGTACCTCGGCCCCGACGCCGAGCGGTTTCACGCGCCGAGCCTCGACCTGACGGTGCACTTCGTCGACGACACGGCCCGGCAATGGCTGCTCGTGTCGACCTATTGCCGCCGCGCGCGCGCCGGCTACGCCACCGCCGAGGCGGAGATCTGGACCGACGACGGGCGGCTGGTCGCATTCGCGACACAGACCATGATGCTGAGGCGGCGGCGGGCGCCGTGACGGCTGCCGGCGCGCGCCGCCGCGCCGGTCAGTTCTTGTCCGCCTCGCCGCCCTTCATGTCGTGGCCCATGCCCGGCGTGCCGCCGTGCAGGTCGTGCACCTCCATCCCGCAGTCGAGCATCTTTTTGCCCATGTACGGGTTCTCGAGCTTCGCCGTCGGCTGCAGCCACCGGTTGAAGCCGAATTCCTTGGCCATCGGGCACTCGAACGCGTGCAGCTTCTCGGCCATCTTCGGCAGCGCGGCGACCGCGTCGATCGCGGCGCGACTCACCTCCGCGAACGCGCGCCGCGCGGCGTCGAGATCGGCGGCGGCGCCGAGCTGCTCGGCCGCCTTGGCCAGCGCGCCGAGCGGCGCTTTGGCCGCGTCCGTTGCGTTCGACGCCGCGTCGGCCGCGAGCTTCGCCATGTCCGCCGCGCATTCTTTGACCTCGGCGTCGTCCGAAGCGAGGGCGGCGCGGCATCGTTCGTAGGCCGCGAACACCGCATCGATCGGTCCGGTCGGCTCGGCCGCCGCGGGTTCGGCCGGCTTGGCCGCCGCGGGTTCGGCCGGCTTGGCCGCCGCGGGTTCGGCCGGCTTGGCCGCCGCGGGTTCGTCCGGCTTGGCCGCCGCGGGCGCAGACGGCTTGGCAGGCTCGTCCTTCGAACACGCGCCGGCGGCGAGGCCGAGCGCAACGATCCACATCCAACGCATCATTCGTCTTCTCCTTTCGGTTGAGGTGGGGTCGCCGAGGCGACGAGTTTGGCGGTCGCGGCCTTGGGCAGCGACGCGCCCTTCCACACGGCGAAGATCGCCGGGTAGACGGTGAGTTCCAGCAAGAACGACGTGATCAGCCCGCCGACCATCGGCGCCGCGATGCGCTTCATCACGTCCGCGCCGGTCCCGGTGCTCCACAGCACCGGGACGAGGCCGATCATGGTCGTCATCACGGTCATCAGCTTGGGGCGAATGCGCTTGGCGGCGCCGTCGACGATCGCCTCCCGCAGGTCGGCGAACGTGCGCAGCGTACCCTGCCTCGCGCGATCCCGATACGCGAGGGTCAAATACAGCAGCATCACCACGCCGGTTTCCGCGTCCAGCCCGGCCAGCGCGATGATCCCGACCCATACGGCGACGCTCATGTTGTAGTCGAGCAGGTACAGCAGCCAGATCGCGCCCACGAGCGAAAACGGCACCGCGAGCAGCACGATCACGGTTTCCGGGATCGACTTCGTGTTCATGTACAGCAGCAAGAACACGAGCGCGAGCGTGATCGGGATGACGAGCTTGAGCTTGTCCCGCGCGCGCTCCATGTAGCGGAACTGGCCCGCCCACTCGAGGCGGACGCCGGGCGGCAGCTGGACCTTGTCGGCGACGACGCGCTTGGCCTCGGCCACGTACTCGGCGATCGGGTGGTCGTCGTCGATGTCCACGAACACGAAGCCGACGAGCTTGCCGCCTTCCGACCGGATCATCGGCGCTCCGGTCGAAAACGTGATGTCGGCGACTTGCTCGATCGGGATGGCGCCACCGATCGGCGGGTGGATCAGCACGCGCTTGAGCGCCTCCGGGTCGTCCCGATACTCGCGCGCGTAGCGGACGTTGATCGGATAGCGCTCCCTGCCTTCGACGGTCGTCGACACGTTCATGCCGCCGATCGCCGACATGACGATCTGGTTGACGTCGTCCACCAGCAGGCCGTGCCGCGCCGCCTCCTCGCGCTTGACGTGGAAGTCGATGAAGAATCCGCCGGTGAGCCGCTCGGCGAACGCGCTGCGCGTGCCGGGCACGGCGGGGATCGCGTTTTCGATGGCCGTGGCGACCTTTTCGATCGTGTCGAGGTCGTCGCCGAATACCTTGATGCCGAGCTTGCTGCGAATGCCGGTGGCCAGCATCTCGGTGCGGGTCTGGATCGGCATCCACCAGACGTTGGGCATGCCCGGGAACTGCAGCGTCTGGTCCATTTCGCGGATGAGGTCGTTCCAGGTGAGTCCGGGCCGCCACTGGTGTTTGGGCTTGAGCAGCACCACGATCTCGGCCATCGACAGCGGCGCCGGATCGGTCGCCGTGCGCGCGCGCCCCATCTTTCCGAACACGCGCTCCACCTCGGGAATGTCGCGCAGCTTGGCGTCCATCGCCTGCAGGGCGTTGGTCGCTTCGGTGATCGACATCCCCGGCGGCGCGGTCGGCATGTAGAGGATCGCGCCCTCGTTCAGCGGCGGCATGAACTCGCCGCCGAGTCGGAAGAACGCCGGCACCGTCACCGCCATCAGCGCGACCGCCGACACCATCACCGTCCAGCGGTGATCGACGACGAACCGCACGACCGGCGCGTACAGGCGCACCAGGATCCGGTTGAGCGGATTGTGGTGCTCTCCTCGGATCCGCCCGCGGATGAACAGCGCGGCGAGCGCCGGCGTCAGCGTCACCGCGAGGACCGCGGCAAAGCCCATCGAGTAGGTCTTGGTGAACGCCAGCGGCTTGAACAGCCGACCCTCGGTGGCCTCGAGGGTGAACACCGGCATGAAGCTGACCGTGATGACGAGCAGCGAAAAGAAGATGCTCGGCCCCACCTCCTGCATGGCTTCGACGATCGCGTCGAGCCGACTGCCGGGCCGGCCGTCCTCCTCCCAGCGCTCGAGCTTCTTGTGGATGTTCTCGATGATGATGATCGAGGCGTCGACCATCGCGCCGATCGCCACGGCGATGCCGCCGAGCGACATGATGTTGACGGTCAGCCCCTGAAACGCCATCGGGATGAACGACAGCAGCACCGCGATCGGCAGCGTGAGGATCGGAACCAGCGCGCTGCGCGCGTGCAGCAGGAACAGGAAGATGACGACGCTCACGACGATCATCTCCTCGATGAGCGTGTGCCGGAGCGTGGCGATCGACGCCTCGATCAGGCCCGACCGATCGTAGGTGATGACGAAGTGGACGCCCGGCGGCAGGGCCGGCTCGAGTTCCTTGATTCGCTCCTTGACGCGGTCGATGACCGTGAGCGCGTTTTCGCCGTAGCGCATGACGACGATGCCGCCGACCGCTTCCCCCTTGCCGTCGAGCTCGGCCACGCCGCGCCGTAAGTCGGGGCCGATCGTCACCTCGCCGAGCTGGTCGACGAACACCGGCGTGCCGTCGGAGCCGACCTTGACCGGGATCTTCTCGATGTCGGCCTTGCTCTTGACGTAGCCGCGCCCGCGGACGATGTGCTCGTGGCCGGCCAGCTCGATCACGCGGCCGCCGACGTCGCTGTTCGACCGGCGGACGGCGCGCACCACGTCGGCCACGCCCACGCCGTAGGCGAGCAGCGCGTTCGGGTCGAGGTTGATCTGGTACTGCTTGACGAAGCCGCCGACCGAGGCGACCTCGGCCACGCCGGGCACGGCCTCGAGCGCGTACTTGACCGTGAAGTCCTGCAGAGTCCGCAGCTGCTGCAGGTCGGCGGTGCCGCTTTCGTCGACCAGCGCGTACTCGAACACCCAGCCGACCCCGGTCGCGTCCGGCCCGAGGGTCGGCGTGACCCCGTCCGGCAGCTTGTCGGCGGTGCTGTTGAGGTACTCGAGCACGCGCGAGCGCGCCCAGTACATGTCCGTGCCGTCCTCGAAGATCACGTACACGAACGACAGACCGAAGTAGGACTGGCCGCGGACGAACTGCACCTTCGGTGCGGCCAGCAGCGTCGTCGACAGCGGATACGTGATCTGGTCCTCGACGAGATCCGGACTGCGCCCGGGCCACTCGGTGAAAATGATGACCTGCGTGTCGGACAGGTCCGGGATGGCATCGAGCGGCGCGCGACGCAGCGACAGCCACCCCCACGCGGCCAACATGCCGACGAGGGCGATCGTGAGGAACCGGTTGCGGACGCTACCCGCGATGACCTTTTCGATGATCATGGCGCGTCACCACAGGCCGGTGGCCGACTTGAGCCGGCTTTCGGCCGACAGCAGGAAGTTGCCGGACGTGACGACGCGGTCGCCCTCCTTGAGCCCGTCGATCACCTCGAACAGGCCGTCGGTCTTGATGCCGACCTGGATCGGCACCGGGCGCAGCCGCTCGCGATCGACGTCGACGAACACGATCCGCCGCGGCCCGGA
>RFGE01000192.1 GCA_003696105.1 Deltaproteobacteria bacterium
CACCGGCACGGCCGCGGGCACCGGCACGGCCGCGGGCACCGGCGCGGGCGCGGGCACCGGCACGGGCGCGGGCTCCGGCGGGGCGAGCGCGGGCTCCGGCGGGGCGAGCGCGGGCGGCGCGGGAGCGGGCTCCGGCGCCGCCACGCTGTCCACCGGCGGCGGATCGGGCGTCGAGCCCGCCGTCGCGGGCGTGTCGGTCGAAGCTCCCGCCCCCGGCGGGCTGCTCACCGCCGTCGCCGAAATGGGGCCGGCGTTCGTGTCGATGGGGGCACTCGACGTGCCGGTCCGGCTCGCCGTCCGCGTCGGCGCCGGCTATCCCGTGGCGTTCGGCGCCCTGTCGGTCTCGCCCGGCGTGTCCGTCACGACCATTCCGGTGCCGTTCGAGGATCGCTCGGCGGGCACGGCGGCGCTCACGAGCGTGTCCGCCAACGTCCCCGTCGCCTACGCGCTGTCGCCGTCGTTGCGCGTGCGCGCGGAGTTCGGGGTCGGCGCGTTGTTGTTTTCGGGGCTCAAGGCGGGCAACCCGTTCACCGAAGGGGGGCGCCCTGCGACCGGCGCGCTGTCGATGCTGTCGCTTCGCGTCGCCGTCGGAGTGGACTACCGCATCGCGGGCCGCCTCGTCGCGACCGCCACGCCGCTGTCGTTCGCGACCAGCCCCGCCAAGGAGGGGCTGCATCCATCGATCGATTCGATTCGGCGCATCGCGGTGTTGTTCGGCGTCGGCTATGCCTTCTGACGGGCGCGACGGCCCGGGCTGAGGTCCGCCGCGGCTGCGCTACACTCGGCGCCCATGGATCGCGACCTGCGGCGCCGCCTCGGCGCGTTCGAGATCGGGCTGGCCGTGGCCGCCAGTGCGGTCGGCGCGCTGTTCGCCCGGTCGGGCGTCGAGCGCGGTGCGCCCGCGTTCCTGTACGCCGTGCCGGTCGCGATCGCGCTGGCCGCGGTGTGGCTGCTCCGGCGCCGGCCCGAGGAACGGACGATCCCGTCGTCGAAGCGGGTGTACACCCTGTACGTGCGCGAGTTCACCGACGCTCCCGTCGCCGACCTCGCGGCGCGGGTCGAGGCCTACGGCTACCAACTGGCCGTCGCCGATCGGTCGGCCGGCGACGCGCGCGCACCGGGCGACGCCGCGCACTTGGGCGGCTGCGCCCTGCGCGTTCGCGACCGGCGCGCGCCGCCGTCGTGGGGAGGCATCGACCTGTCCGTCGAGCGACGCACTGGCGGCACGGCGTTCGTCACCCTCGAGGCGGTCGACACCGAGCCGGGTTTCTACGACGAGCTGGCGCAGTACGTGGTCGCCGCGATGGGCGAACTGTGGCCGGAGTCGGAGTACACGCACACCGCCACCGACGCACGGCGCCCGCCCGCGGCGCTGCGCGACGAACTGCCGGCGCGCCCGCTCGGCCTCGCGTTGGTCGACGACGCCGCGGCGTCGAGCGCCTGAGCGGCGGATCGGCCTCCGGCGCCCCCGCTCGGCGCGAGTGCATCCTCGCCGCCGGCGGAGGCGCCGGAGTCGCGGGCCGCGAGCCCGGCCGAGACGGGCAGGAACCGCAACCGGCGAACCGCAGCGCATGGGCCGACCCGGAGCGCGACAAGCTCCCGCCGCCGATGTGTCCGCGGCCGCCGGTTTTGGCTCACGGCCGGAGCGGGCGCCGCGGGCGCACGCGCGTGCGGCCCGCCGAGCGCGTCATCCGCCGGACGCCACCAGCGCGGTGACGCGGCCGGGCGTCGCGTCCGCCTCGGCGTCGCCGCACGCGCGGACGCAGTTTCGCCCCGCGCGCTTGGCGGCGTACAGCGCGCGGTCGGCGCAGTCGAGCCAGTCGTTTTCGTGCGCGAGGTCGAGCGGCGGCGCGGATGCGACTCCGACGCTCACGGTGACGGGAATCGGTCGCCCCTCGTAGGTCACGCGCATCGACTCGACGGCCGCGCGCAGCCGCTCGGCGAACAACCGAGCGCCGCGCGCGTCGATCCCCCGCGCGATGACCGCGAACTCCTCGCCGCCGTAGCGCGCGAACAGGTCCTCGCAGCGAATGCGTTGCGCGATGCACAGGGCGAACTGCTGCAGCACGTGGTCGCCGGCCGGGTGGCCGAACCGGTCGTTGATCGCCTTGAAGTGGTCGATGTCGAACAGCAGCAACGACAGCGCGGTACCGTGGCGCGTCGCGAACCGCGCCTCCGCGCGCAGGTGCTCGGCGAAGTGGGCCCGATTGTACGCACCGGTGAGCGGATCGCGAGTCGCCGAATGGAGCAGCCGGTCGTGGAACGAGTTTTCGAGCGCCGACATGCGCACGAACTTGACGACCGTCTGCAGGCCGATGTGGAGGCAGTCGCCGTCGCGCAGCCGGCACGTGCGCACGCGCCGTCCGTTGTAGAACAGGCCGTTGCGGCTGCCGAGGTCCTCGACCTCGAGCGCGCCGGGTACCGACCGCAGGACGCAGTGACGGCGCGACACGGTCTCGTCCGGCAGGTGCAGGTCGGCCGCCGAGCTGCGGCCGACGACCCATTCGCGTCCCTCGGGCAGTCGCCACTTGGTGCCCAGCAGCGGGCCGCGGATGACGACCGCGTACGGCGCGCAGCTGTGCGCGGCCGCCAGCTCGGCGGGGAGGTCGCCCGCGAGGGTCATGTCGTCGTCGTGCGCCATTCGCGATCCCGAGTCGGTCGCATCCGCTCCGGCTTGACCGCGGTCGGTCCGGTTTTGCGGGCCGAGCGACGCAACGTGTTGGAATCACGCCCATGGCGTCCGTTGTCGGCGGGCGGCCGGCCGGTCCGCGGGCCAGCCGCCCGCGCCCGTGGGTCACGCGGTCTCGTCGGCGCCGGCCTCGCTGGCGTCCGGCGGCAGCGCGGCCTCGCCGGCATCCGGCGGCAGCGCGGCCTCGCCGGCGTGGGGCCGCGGCGCGGTCTGGCCGGCGTCCGGCGTCCGCGCGGCCCGTCCGGCGTCCGGCGTCCGCGCGGCCCGGCGGGCGTCCGGCGGCAGCGCGGCCTCGCCCGCGCCGGTGTGGCCGGCGCCGGTCTCGCCGGCGTCCGGCCGGCGCCACGACTCCGCGTTGCGCAGCGGCCGCGGCCCGACCGTGTCGCGCCCGAGCCGCCGCTGGCGCTCCCGCAGCACGTCGAACAGCTCCCGCGCGAACCGCGGCGTGTCGATGCCGTCGTGCGGCCAGATCGCTTCGACGAGTCGCGATCGCGACTGGGCGACCAACGTGATGGACCGGGTGGCGTCCGACCGCCGCACCTCGACGCACTGCAGCGCCACCAGCGCGACGCGGTCGCGGGCCGTACGCATGCCCCACACCGAGCGCTCGACCTCAAGCGTCCGCGCGCCCACGCGCACGCGCGCGGTGCCCCACTCGCGCCCGGCGTACTGCCAGGCGATCCCGGCGGCGGTGCACAGGGCGAGGACCGCGAACCCCGGGCCGGCGAGCAGCGCGCGGCCCACTCCCGATCGGGCGACGGCGATCCACGTGCCCGCCCACGCGATCAACGCGGTGCCGCCGATCGCGGCGACGGCGACCAGCAGCCACCGCGCGCGCTCGACGCCGCGCGGGTTGCGCAGAATCCAGATCGCCGCCTGCGCGAAGTCGCGCGTGCGCCGCACGCCGGTGCGGGGGAACAACCCGGCCGGGTCGACGACGTCGATGTCGGTGCGCAGCACCAGCCGGGAACGCCATTGATCCTCGTCGAACACCAGCCCGCCGCCGCAGTAGTCGCAGTTGAACGCGCCGCGCGCGCGGTCCCACTCGGTGACGTCGAGTTCGGCGTTGCACAGGGGGCAACGGATCGCGCCGACGACGGCGTTGGCGGTCATGGCGTCGCGCAGCTCGGTCGCCAGCCAGCGTTGTTCGTCGAGGTCGCGGACGCGGATGCGCGCGCAGCGGCCCGCCGCGTCGCGCAGATCGACGGTCGGCAGCGGCGCGGGCGGCGCGGCCGGCTCGCGGAGGCCGTCGCGCGCCAGCGCGGTGCGCCACAGCACGCGGCCGCGCCAGCGCCGCACGACCTGCACCGCGTCGCGGCCGACGCGGATCGTCCGGTCGGTGTGGCGCCACGCGACGGCGACCGCCAGCGGCGCGAGCCACGCGATCGCCGCCAGCGCCGCGCCCGGTCGCCAGCGCACCAACTCGAGCGCGCCGTAGCTCGCGATCCACGTCGCGAGCCAGGCGACGGCCGGGCCGGCCCAGCCGAGCCCCGCCGGCGCGATCGCGACGTCGGTGACGTCGCCGCGGCGAACCGCCACCATCCGGCCGCCCGGCGACGCCTCGGCTTCCAGCGGCAGGCCGCCGAGGTCGCGGATCCACCCGCAGTAGGCGCACTGGTGCCAGCCGAGTTCGCGGTCGCGCGCGCGAATGCGCATCGCGGCCTTGCATAGCTGGCACGTCGGCGCGCGGGCCCGCACCCATCCACGATAGCACCCGGGCGGCCGGCGGTCTCGCGGGCCACGGACCACCGCAAGCGAGCCGGCCCCGCCCGGGGCGGCGCGCCGGGCCGGCCCCGCGATGTGCATCGCGATCCTCGGTTGAGGAGCGACGCACCGCGGTTCACGTCGTGGGAGACGCCGCGGCGGCGGGTGCCGTGTCGGCGCGGTCGCCCGCGGCGCCGTCGCCGCGCACGATCGCGAGGATCTCGTCGCGGTCGAGGGTCTCCTTTGCGAGCAGCGCGGTCGCGAGCCGCTCGAGCGCCTCGCGTTTGGCCGACAAGATCTGCTCGACGCGGTCGTACTGCTCGTCGACCACGCGGCGGACCTCGGCATCGATGAGCTGTGCGGTGTGCTCGCTGTAGTTGCGCTCCTCGCCGAGCGGTGTGTCGAGGAAGCGCGCGGCCAGCGGCCGGCCGAACGTCACCGGACCGAGCTTGTCGCTCATGCCGAACCGGCACACCATCTGGCGGGCCGTTTCCGTCGCGCGCTCGAGGTCGTTCTGCGCGCCGGTCGACAGCTCGCCCGTCGCGATCGTTTCCGCGGCGCGGCCGCCGAGCATCACCGCGATCCGGTCGCGGAGCTCCGGCTCCGTGAGCAGGTAGCGGTCCTGCGTCGGCAGTTGCAGGGTCGCGCCGAGCGCACCCACCGACCGCGGGATGATCGTCACGCGGTGCACCGGGTCGGCGTGATCGACCGACAGCGCGATGAGCGTATGGCCCGCCTCGTGGAAGGCGACGCGCCGCTTCTCCTCCGGGCTCATGATCCGGCCGCGCTTTTCGAGGCCGAGTTGGATGCGGTCGACCGCCTCCTCGAAGTCGCACATCTGCACGCGCTCGCTGCCGCGGCGCGCCGCCGCCAGCGCGGCCTCGTTGACGACGTTGGCGAGGTCGGCGCCGACCATGCCGGGCGTGCGCTGGGCGATGACGGCGAGGTCGACGTCGTCGCCCAGCCGCACCTGGCGCGCGTGGACCTCGAGGATCGCGCGGCGGCCGTTGACGTCCGGTCGGTCGACCACGACCTGCCGATCGAACCGGCCGGCGCGCAGCAGCGCGGGATCGAGCACCTCGGGGCGGTTGGTCGCGGCCATGATCACGACGCCCTGGCTCGAGTCGAACCCGTCGATCTCGACGAGCAACTGGTTGAGCGTCTGTTCGCGCTCGTCGTGGGTCGCCATCGCGCCGAGCCCGCCGCGCGACTTGCCGATCGCGTCGATCTCGTCGATGAACACGATGCACGGCGCCCGCGACTTGGCCTGCTCGAACAGGTCGCGCATGCGCGCCGCGCCGACGCCCACGAACATCTCGACGAACTCGGAGCCCGACAGCGAAAAGAACGGCACGTTCGCCTCGCCGGCGACCGCGCGCGCCAGCAGCGTCTTGCCTGTGCCGGGCGGACCGACCAGCAGCGTCCCCTTGGGCAGGCGCGCGCCGAGCTTGGCGTACTTGTCCGGGTTGGCGAGGAAGTCGACGATCTCGCGCAGCTCCTGTTTGGCCTCGTCCACGCCGGCGACGTCGGCGAACGTGACGCGCTCGGTCTGGTTGCGGTCGTAGATTTTGACCTTGCTCTTGCCGAAGCTCAGCGCGCCGCCGCCGCGCGCCATCTTCTTCATGCCGTACCAGTAAAGCGCCATCAACAGGCCGAGCGGCAGCACCCAACCGAGCAACAGCGGCTGCCACCACGGCGTCTGGTCGATGCGTCCCACCAGACGCGCACCGCTTTTTTCGATGTCGTCGACCAGGCGCGTCTCGTCGATGCCCGGCAGGCGCGTCGCCTTGATGAGCGCCGGCTTGTCGCCCGCCCCGTCCTTGCGGCGGGCGACGATCTCGGTCTCGCGCACCTCGACCTCGGCGACTTCGCCGGCCCGGATCGCGGCGACCAGCTCGTCGTAGCGGACCGGCTGCGGGGCGGTCGCGCGGGACACCCACACGTTCGCGAGCCACATGAGGCCGAGCGCGACGAGCCAGAACACGATCGTGAAGTGCTGGCGCTTGGGTTGCATGGTCCCGATGTGGGCACCGCCGAACGGATGTCAACCGGCGGGCGGCCGGAGGCCCGCCGACAGGGGCGCCGGCGACAGGACGGCGTTGCGCGGGCGCGCGGCAGTGGTTATCCGGATCGACGGAACGCGAGCGCTGCCGGCCGTGCGACGGCCGGGCGCGCCGGCCCGGCGCGCCGAGTTCGCGGCGGGTGGACGCGCCAGTCCGCGCACGGACGCGCGGGCGCCCGCGGATCCGGTTCGATGCATTTCACTGGCAAAGGAGGTGCATCATGTGGGCCAAGATCTGGGACAAGCGACGAGACATCGCACTGTGGGCGCTCACCGCGTTGGCCGCCGCCGCGTTCGTCGCAGCGGGCGCGCTCAAGCTCGTCGGCGCCGACTTCGAGGTCGAGGCGTTCCGCAACTGGGGCTATCCGGCCTGGTTCCGGATCGCGGTCGGGTTGGTTGAGGTCGCCGCCGGCATCGCGCTGCTGATCCCGCGGGTCGCCACGGCTGCGGCCGCCGCGCTGTCGCTCATCATGGTCGGCGCGATCGGCACGCACGTCGCGTACGGCGAGTGGGCGCAGGCCCTTGTCCCCGTGGTGTTCCTCGCCGCGCTCGGGTGGATTGGCTACGAGCGGCGGCCCGAGGGCATCGAGCAGCGCCTGCATCAGCCCGCCTGGTCGCATCGCGCGTGATCGCAGCGGCGGGCGCGGCCGAGCGGCCGCGCGCGAAGGGTCCACGGCGGCGCCGGGCGCCGGGCTGATCGGATCCCGGCGCTCGCGCGTTTTCGGCTGGCG